>NZ_JAAVWA010000042.1:0-37663 GCF_017355725.1 Anabaena sp. 54 | reverse complement strand
GAAGCAATTCCAAGGGTTGTGATTGCTTCCCTTCGCTCGCAATGACTGTAAATATTTTTGTCCAATTACTTATTCCTGACGAAACAACAAGATAGAAATATTGATTTTCTTTGGATTTTTTGAGCTAAAATGGGAATACTGGGATTATCTCTGGCAGTAATTTTTCTAAATTATACATCTACACAACTCCAGCGAAAATGTCTCAAGATCCTCAACAATCACCTCAAATCCAAGAAGTAATTGGACTAAAAGCACAACACTTTGCTGATTTAATCAGAACCGCACAATTAGTTTTTGATCCGACTGCGGGAGTTACCGGCAGGAATGTCAAAATTGATTGGGAAGATTTTGGTATGCCTCGGAATATAGAGGATAATCTCAGAATTATTGGTGAAGAGTTTCAATATGCTTCTCCCCATGTTCCTGTTGATGTAATCTGGGGTAAATTAACCACAGAAACTCGAATTTGGTTTCTAGAAAAGAAAGATCAATTGTGGCAATTTGAAGAATTTTTACCTGCACTTGATGAAGATTAACTATTGCCAAAAATACTTTTTTCTAGTAGGATATATACATTTTGTATCCTACTTACTTACTAGAAAATAAAGTTGATGAAAATTATAAATTTCCAGTTTTTATTAGTTTTGATTTCTTTGATATTGCCGATAATAACTCCGGTTTGCCATAAGTCTAACATGGCTTTGGCAGGAAGTATAATAAATTATGATCAACCAATTATTAATCAGCAAATAGTTGTTAATAAGAGTGAATTTGGCGTAAAGATAGTCAACCCAGAAGGGAAAGTTAATTTTTTTCCAACAACTACAGTTCCATTAAAAGAAGGTGATGCTTATGGTTGGAGAATTACACTTAACAACTATCAAGGTAACATCAAAGGTAAAGTTAAATGGCGGGAAGTTTTAACTTTACCACAAGCCCCCGAAACTTGGACAACAGAAAATAATAAAAATTTCTCCATATCGAAAGATGGAAAAACAGCAACTTCCACACGCACAGTAACACCTGTGAATGGTGTAATTGAAAATTTTTGGACTATTGCTGCTGGAGATCCTTTGGGTAAACATCAAATAGAAGTCTATATTGATGAACATTTAATTGGTACTTTTGCCTTTGAAATAGTTCCGTTCTAAAATGACAGTTTTGTGCTAAATGTAAGTATAGCATCTTTTTATAGACTAATTATGTTAATCTCATCTTCCATTTTTCTAGCCGGTGCTAGTCGCGGTGTTGGGCAAGAAATCGCTAAATATTTGATAGCACAACAAATTCAAGTTAAAGCCCTGTTGAGAACAGAAGCCGCTGCTGTGGCAGCAAAAGCAATGGGTGTTTATCCAATTCTAGGAGATGCGTTAAATGTAACTGATATTGAACAGGCAATTTTAGGAAATGAACCTATTC
Source organism: Anabaena sp. 54 (assembly GCF_017355725.1). Lineage (NCBI taxonomy): Bacteria > Bacillati > Cyanobacteriota > Cyanophyceae > Nostocales > Nostocaceae > Anabaena > Anabaena sp. 54. Next base: position 36,244 of record NZ_JAAVWA010000042.1, on the reverse strand, counting down.
AAGCCGTTATCAGTACATTAGGTGGTTTACCCACAGATAATATCAAACCTGATTATATCGGTAATAAAAACCTCATTGATGCCGCAGTCAAAGCAGGAGTTAAAAAGTTTATTCTCGTAACTTCCATTGGTAGTGGTGATAGTGTGGTGGCTTTACCGCCCCAAGCTTTAGAAGCACTCAAACCAGTTTTAATTGAAAAAGAAAAAGCAGAACAATATTTAATTTCCAGCGGACTTAACTATACAATTATCCGTCCTGGTGGTTTAAAATCAGCACCAGCAACCAACAACGGAATTATCACCGAAAATCCTCAGATTGTGGGTACTATTCATCGTGCAGATGTTGCCCAATTAGTTTGTCGCTGTTTAAATTCTGATCATACTAATAATAAAATTTTCTCAGCCATAGATCGGAACATGATATATCCAGGATTACCGGAATTTGTGGAATTTAATTTAGATTAGTTGTTGTTAACTTTGAGGACTAAAGTCCTCACTACTAATTCAATTTAAACAGAAAATACTACCCGAAACCCACACATTCTTAAACCACCGTCTGCTTCATTCCAACTTCTACTAGCGCTGCGACAAAGTTCTGCACCAAAATTCCATGCACCACCCCTTAAAACCCGACGATGTTTATCACCACCATCTTCCCAGACATTACCATTTGTAGGTGCGCCATGATAGTTATTATGCCAAGAATCTGCACACCATTCCCAGACTAATCCGTGCATATCATATAAACCAAAAGCATTAGCAACTTCAAAATAACCAACATTAGTTGTTTCTTTCCGAAATCTACTTTTTGGTTCTACAGAATAAGTATCGCTACCGCTACAGTTAATTAAATCAGAAGTAATAGTTTCTCCAAAATGGAAAGATGTGGTAGTTCCTGCGCGACAAGCATACTCCCATTCGGCTTCACTAGGTAAACGATATTCTCTCCCAGTTTTAATTGCCAATCTGGCACAAAATTCCACAGCTTCATACCAAGAAACATTTTCGACAGGCAAATTTGCACCTTTAAATTTTGAGGGGTTAGGGGGCAATTCTTGTTGAACTGGAGGTAAAGCTGCTATGGTTCTCCACTGTAATTGGGTAATAGGATATTTTCCCATGAAAAACGCTGGAACTATGACTTGATGTTGAGGACGTTCATCATCATCACCTTCACAACTTAGAGAACCCATGATAAAATTCCCATTGGGAATTGATACCATTTCTAAAGTTGTATTTCTGCCTAATTCTTCTTTAAAATATTTAGTATTTCGTCTATCACGGTTAACTTCTCTCCCCGAAGTATCTACGGTAATTACATAAAAATCAAAGTTGGACAAAGAAGGTAAGGGAACAGTAATTTTTGGGGAAGGTGGAAGTATTAATGGTGGTTTAGGAAAGGAAGAAAATTTAATGACTACGGGAGATTTAGGAAAGTTTAAATCATCCAAAACATCCATTGCTGATTGATATCTATCATGTGCAAAATGTTGGAGTAACTTATCTAGGATTTGCTTTAATTCATCACTAATAGTAATTCCTTTGATTCGTAAACGTTCTGCCCATAACCATTTAGCATTCATGGCATCATAAAGATGATCTTGAAGTTGTCCATAATCATTTTGTAATGGTAGATCTTGAGTTAATAAGCGTACACAAGTGACACCCAAGGCATATAAATCACTTGCTTGACAAGCAAACCCAGCCATTTGTTCAGTTGGGGCATAACCAAGGGTATAAATAGCTGTTGCTTGTCTAGCTATACTGGTTTGAGTAACTTGTTTCGCACCTCCAAAATCAATTAATACGGGTTTTCTATCACTATCTCGACGCACAATGTTTTCTGGTTTGATATCGCGGTGAATTACATTATGTTTGTGAACAAAATCTATAACTGGTAATAAGTCAGCCAAAAGTTGCCGAACTTGGGTTTCATCATAAGCTTGATTTTGCAGTTCTTCGAGAAGAGTTTTCCCAATAATAAATTCCTGTACTAAATACAAACTAGAACCTTGTTCAAAGTAAGCTAAAAGTCGGGGAATTTGGCCATGGTTTTCTCCCAAATCGTAGAGTCTAAAAGCTTCTTCTCTGAAAAATTCCGCTGCTTTGGCACGTTGTCCAGTTCCCTGAACTTGGGGGAAAAATTGCTTAATTACACAGGGTGCATTCAGTCTATCTACATCTTCAGCAGCGTAGGTTCTGCTAAATCCACCTTCACCTAATAACCTCAAAACCCGGTAACGGTTTCGCAGCATTTCCCCAAAATTACTTTCTTGACAACTCAGACAAGATTTAGAGGTTTTCGGGTTGAAGGGGTTGGAACAATTGGGATTTTGACAAATTTGCATAGAAGTTGGGAACATAGCATCCTGTAAAAGTAATCCCCAATTTTATTGATTTGTCAAAATGATTTTGATTGTTGTTAGAGGGTGTTTGAAAAGTTATGGTTGATGTATCAAATATTTTTTACCCCACCCTAACCCTCCCCTTGTAAAGGGGAGGGAACTGGATTTTTATTGTTTCCCCCCTTTACAAGGGGAAAGGGGGGTAGCAATGTGATGAAAATTACGGAATACCACTTTTCAAACATCCTCTTAGAAAAAAATAGTCAAAATATAAATTAGTTTATGGGAGAAGGTGAAAAAATCTAAGTTTTGATTTACTTATAAATAATACTTTCAGCTAGAAAAATCTGTGCTGTTTGTTGCACAGATTCTAATTTTTTTCCCAGTCCATTTCCTGCTTTGTTGGGTTTTATACTTCAACCCAACCTACAAATCTACAAATCAAAGTTTTTTCCAATTTGGACTAGGTATAAAAGCAAAACTTTATAGAAATTTGGTATAGAGTGTCTATTTAATTAAGATCCCTATGGGGAGTACCAGCAGGAGTATTTAAGGGTAGAAAAAATCAAGGTAAAATACATAAATTCTCTTTTATACTATTGAATAATTTGATCATTGCCATTGTAGTAGATTTGACAAGATTTTATGATTCTGGTATATTTATGCAGGTTTTAGAAATGTACTTTAACTTTTTTTATGTCACATTCTCCTACACCAGATAAAGATCCTGATCAAATCCAGAATGCTGATTCTGATAAAAAACAGAATATGAATTCCCAAGTTCATAGCATTTTACTTGCTCTGACTGATTTAATTGAGCAATTATCTAAATTAATAGGGATATTAAAGAATAATCCCATATTAATTAATATTATAGTGGCACTAGGAACGGGATCAATTTCATGGACATTTTATTCGGGTGATTTTCAAAACCAGACGTATCAAGAAGCAAAAATTAATTTGCATGATGTGTGTAAACATGAGACAACTAAAGAAGCATTCAGGGAGAGATATCCAAAAGAGAACGTAGAAAATTATTACGTAGCTATCCCTTCCCACAAGTTAAGCACAGATAAGCCACTGGTTTATCCAGTATTTCGATGGGTATGTCAGTTCAAAAAAAGAGGAATGACTCATGGTACTAATGATTCACAGGATATTAGTCCAGTAGGCCTTAATTTGGATGAATATTGTCGACAAGAATACCAGGCTCAATTACTTTACAAAGCAACTCATCGAAATTACAAAGATCCTAATTCTTTGTATTGTGTTAACCCTAATTGAGAATACACATTTATTAGCATAACAAGTGCTAAAGAACCACAATAAATAAAATCAATAAAGACCTAGATTTGTGGAGATTTAGCACTGCTAAACCGCTCCGTATTCAGGATATCTGAGATTGTGGGATAGGATTTCAAGATTGGGAAAATACCTACCCCACAAGGATTTAAATTTCGCAGCTTAACTCACCGGCTTTTTTGGTAAAACGGCGATTTTCTCGATAATCTACCCGACAATCTATCACCGCTGGTACATTTTGTGCCAAAGCTTCTTTCAGTAAAGGAATAAAATCCGCAACGGATTCGACGCGATAACCCTTTAATCCCATACTTTCGGCAAATTTGACGAAATCAGGATTACCAAAATGGACAAAAGATGAGTTACCTGGACCAAATTGATTTTCTTGCTTCCATTCAATTAAACCATAGCCACCGTCATTAAAAATCAGAGTAACAAATGGTGTTCCGACTCGCAAAGCTGTTTCTAATTCTTGACAATTCATCATAAAACCACCGTCACCAGTGGCAGCGACAACTTTACGATCTGGGTGAACTAATTTTGCGGCTAATGCACCGGGGATGGCAATACCCATAGCGGCAAAACCATTGGAAATAATACAAGTGTTGGGACTATGACAATGATAATGTCTAGCAATCCACATTTTATGTGCGCCAACATCAGAAATTACAATATCATCTGGTCCCATAACTTGCCGCAAGTCATAAATTAATTTTTGCGGTTTAATAGGAAATTCATCATCTTTGGCGTATTCTTCGTAATCAGCGCGAATGTTAGAACGCAAGCTAATAGAATAGGGATTGGGTTTATTGTGTCTGTCTGCTAATTTTAATATTTCATTGAGGGAATCAGAAATATCACCAACTATTTCTACTTGGGGAATATAACTACTATCAATTTCTGAAGAAGTTGCCGCAATATGAATAATAGGAATTGTTCCTTCAGGATTCCATTTTTTGGGGGAAAATTCAATTAAATCATAGCCAATTGCTATGACTAAATCTGTATTATCAAAGCCGCAGATAATGAAATCTCGTTGTTGTAATCCCACAGACCAAAGTGCTAAAGGATGAGTATAGGGAATAACTCCTTTACCCATAAAAGTATTGACGACGGGAATATTCATTTGGGTGGCAAATTGCGTGACTGCATCACTAGCATGGGCGCGAATTGCGCCATTTCCGACTAAAATGATGGGATTAACGGCTTGGGAAATTGCCCCAGCAGCGGCGCGAATACTGGCAAAGGAAGCATAGGTTTTTTCGCTATTATCCTTATTTAAAGGTTTGCCTTCGACAGGCATGGCGGCAATATTTTCTGGTAAATCAATGTGAACAGCACCGGGTTTTTCAGTTTGCGATCGCTTGAAGGCTTTTCTCACAACTTCGGGTGTAATACTCGGTCTGACAATCTGTTTATTCCACTTAGTAACTGGGGCAAACATTGCCACCAAATCTAAATATTGATGGGATTCAATGTGCATTCTATCTGTTCCCACCTGCCCCGTAATTGCCACCAATGGCGCACCATCTAAGTTAGCATCTGCCACCCCAGTCATTAAATTAGTTGCCCCAGGACCAAGGGTAGAAAGACAGACTCCGGCTTTTCCTGTTAACCTACCATAAACGTCAGCCATGAATGCAGCACCCTGTTCATGACGGGTAGTAATAAATTGAATTGATGATGTTTTTAAAGCTTCCAAAACGTGCAAATTCTCTTCTCCAGGGAGTCCAAAAACATATTGAACTCCTTCGTTTTCTAAACACTGTACTAATAATTCTGCGGTATTCATATCATTTCCTCAAAATAAAAAAATATCAAAATCACCAAATCAAGGCATAAATAAAAACCAATTATCTGCCTTTATCTGCGTCCATCTGCGTTCATCTGCGTTTCAAAAAAACAATCATTTCACCCAAACTGTCTTGATATTCACAAATTCATGAATACCTTGAATACTCAATTCTCTACCATAACCAGAACGCTTAATTCCCCCAAAAGGTAAACGAGGATCAGACTTAACCATGCTGTTAATAAATACTGCCCCGGCTTCAATTTCTTGAATTAGGCGATTTTGTTCTTCTGTATTTGTTGTCCATGCACTTGCACCCAAACCAAAGGGACTATCATTAGCTAATTTAATTGCCGCTTCGATATCAGGAACTCGGAATAATAATGCCACAGGTCCAAAAAATTCCTCTTGGGCAATTGGTGTATCTACAGGAATATCTATGATAATTGTGGGCGGATAAAAGTTCCCCGACATTTCTGTTAAAGGATGTCCACCTGTGAGGACTTTACCACCACTTTTTACCGCATTTTTAACTTGTTGGTCTAATTCTTGGAGAATATCGGGAGTTGCCAATGGTCCCAAATCTGTATCTGCTGCCATTGGATTACCAATTTTCAAAGCTTGAAATTTTTCTAACAGCAGTTTTTCAAATTGATCAGCCACAGATTCAGCAATTATAAAGCGTTTCGCAGCAATACAAGATTGTCCATTATTTAACATTCTCGCTGTTACTGCGGTGCTAACTGCTGTTTCTAAATCGGCACTTTCTAAAACAATAAATGGGTCACTACCCCCCAATTCTAAAACAGTTTTTTTGATTTGTTTCCCAGATGCAACGGCGAGGGATACACCGGCTGGTTCACTACCTGTCAAGGTTGCGGCTTTGATGCGATCATCAGCCATCAAATTGGCAACTTGGGCAGCACCAATTAACAATGTTTGAAATACACCTTTGGGAAAGCCGGAACGGTTGATAATATCTTCGATCGCCAGGGCGCACTGTGGCACATTGGAAGCGTGTTTGAGTAGCCCCACATTGCCTGCCATGAGTGCTGGTGCAGCAAACCGGAAAACTTGCCAAAATGGAAAATTCCAAGGCATGACGGCGAGAATTACCCCTAAAGGTTGATATTTTACAAAACTATGACTAGCATCGGTTTTAATGGTGACATCAGCTAGAAAACTAGGGGCATTTTCGGCATAATAACGACAAACCAGGGCGCATTTTTCAACTTCTGCGATCGCCGCTTTTAATGGTTTACCCATCTCCAGGGTCATCAATTTCCCTAAATCTGCCTTTTCTTGGTCTAAAATAGTTGCTACTTGTTCTAACCAGTGCGATCGCTCTACAAAACTCGTCTGACGATATCCTTCAAAAGACTTTCCTGCTAAATCCAACTTGGCAAGAATTTCTGTATCTTTTAGTGGCTCAAAAGTTTTGAGCGTTTCCCCAGTGGTGGGATTAATAGTAGCTATAGCCATAACCTGACCTCCCATTAAAAAATAGTTTGAGGTAGTTTACCAGTCTTACACACATTCACTACAGAAGCTAACACGAAAATTGACTTGGAGGGAAAATAATGAAAATAATTTGTCATTAAATCAATACCTCGCCAATTTGCCAATAGTATGCCAAAAGCCTATAAAATTGTCACAATATCAACAGGATTTTTGGATAATATTGTAAATTACGCTCTATTCCAGATTACCCACTAGTACCGCAAGGCGGAAGTCAAAAGTCAAAAGTCAAAAGTCAAAATGAAGACAGTATAGTCTTTTGGAGGATTTAGAATAGTTGGTTTATTTACGCCGTTTTGTACTAGTAGTTAGTCAAATTTATTTTGACGGGTAATGATCGGAAAAAACTTCTGTTCTTCCCTCCCCTACCTCCCCTGCCCCCTGCTTGCCTTCACCCGTCATTTTCGGGTTGACGGACTACTACCCATTACAGCACATCGTCAGCAATATTATAGTTCATACATTTTAGTTTGATATAGCTTAATGGAACGATCAATTCCTTTAAAACGATAAGCTCCGATATCAAAAAAATCAGATTTTTCTGACAACATATTATAAGTAACTTCACTAATTACACATTCACCAGGAGAACAAATAGTCTCCATCCTAGCTGCCAAATTAATTGTCGTTCCTAAAGCAGTATAATCCACCCTCTGAGAACTACCAACATCACCAACTACAGCTTTACCACTGTTAATAGCAATCCGTAATTGTAAAGGTTCTTGCCAAAAATGATTAGCATTGAGATGTTTTAACCGAGTTAGCATTCCCTTCGCTGAGGCAACTGCCCTATCTGCATGACCTGGATCTGGGTCAGGAGCGCCAAAAAATGCCATAATACAGTCACCAATGTATTTATCTAAGGTACCACTATACAAAAATACTTCTTTCAACATTTCTTCAAATAAATTATTTAATAATTGAGCAATTTCTGTAGGTGTCAATCGTTCAGAAATTGCCGTAAAACCGACTAAATCTGCAAATAAAATACTAATTTCATTTTCTCTAGGCGCTAAACGTCCATCAGGAGAACCACCAACAGCTATCAATTGTTGGACAACAGCCGGAGAATGGTATCTTTCTAAACGATGACGAATTACTTCTTCATTTTTGAGTTTGTCTACTAACAACGAACGTTGCACGCTAGAAGCTACAATATTAGCCAAAGCTGAAAAAAAGCTGAGTTCTTCTTCCCCTTCGCTTTCCCAATGAGATGAAGACAGACTAGCATCAGCATAGAGAACTCCAATTACTTTGTGTTCATCCCATAATGGGACAGCCATAGCACTACGAATACCTTTAACTAAAATACTTTTCTCCCTAGAAAAACGTTGATCAGATTGAGTATCGGCACTTTGAATAGCAATTTTTTCTGCAAATACTTTTTGACAAATACTGCGACTAATCCAACTACCATCTGTAGCTAAATGTTCTTGTTCGGAAATATTTCTAGTGGCAGAATTTATTAACTCTAAATTACCATAATCATCGATTTTTACTAATAGGGCTAATCGGTCAATACTATCAAGATAACGAAAAACCACCTGTTGTACTTGGAAGAAAATTTCCTCAATAGATGCAGCAGCACAAAGATTTTTAGCTATATCTACCAAATCTTTAAGACGAGCAATAGTTTCATTTTGATTATTGTTATTGCTATTAATAGTATTAGCACTTATCCATTGTTGTTGTAGTTCCTCAACATTCCGAAAAATTGTTTTTTGTAGTTGAGTATTGACCTTTTCTAAAAATATATTAGTATTACCATTTGTATTTATATTTTTGAATTTTACTAATAATTTAATGTTGCCCAAGGAAATTACATCATTATTAGCTAATTCTTGGATACCCGTAATCAAATACTGATTAACTTGCGTACCATTTTTACTACCTAAATCCTGAATAGTCCACACATGATCAGAACTTTTGACGATTCGCGCATGATTGCGAGAAATTCCTTCAATGGGTAATACCATGTCACATTCTGGCAACCGTCCAATCATAAATACATCTTTATCTACTGGAACTAATGTTTCGGTATGTCCTTCTTGCTGGAAAACGAGGGTAAGTTGATTCATGACTGTTATATCAGGCTCGAAGCTAAGGGCGCAAGTATCAGTGCAATTATACTGTAAACGGTTCATAGTTTAACCAAATATGAAACCCCTCTGGTAAACCTCTCCAGTATTAGGGAACACCAAAAAATAAATTACCCCCTTTAATCTCCCGGATGCTTTGGGAAGGTGGGGGGGTAGGGGAGGTGGGGGGGGTAGGGGAGGTGGGGGGGGTAGGGGAGGTGAGGGGGTAGGGGAGGTGGGGGAGGGGGTTAGGTTTCTGGAGATTATCGGTTTCATCTAATACTTTTCAAACACCCTCTAATGCTAATTTTGAAAATATCACAAATTAGTATTTAAAATGGTGGTAATTCTAAGGAAATATTACCCAAAAGTCCTTTCCGAAAATCGGTGATCATTTGTCTGGCAGCACGTTCTACATCACCTTTATAACGATGTTCTGCTAAGACTTGTAAGTAGTCTTCTCCTGTGTGGATGATGGAATCTATCTCATACCGTGACAGTAATGGATGTGGTGGTAATAAATGAGAATGTGTTTCCTGAAGTTCGTTAAGTATATCTACGAATGCTGCGGCTATGAGTTGATTGTCATAAGCTGCTTCACCAATATCGTCACAAATAGCTAATTTGACGGCTGCGGCTTGGCTGTCCAGTCTGGCAGGAATGACACCAGGGGCATCCAGTAATTGTAATTGATCAGAAATTCTTACCCACCGCAGTTGCCTAGTAACACCGGGACGGGCAGCGCTTTCTACGACTCGTTTTCCTATCAACCTGTTAATTAAGGCTGATTTACCGACATTGGGAAAACCAATGACGACAGCCCGGACGGGACGGGGTAACATTCCTCTGTCTGTGCGGCGTTGGTTAAGTTCAATACCTGCTGCTTGGGCGGCTTTGGCTATGGCGGTGACACCTTGACCATGTTGGGCGTTGGTAAAATATGGAACTTCGCCTTGATTTTTAAACCACTCTATCCAGCGCGATCGCACTTGTGGCAAAATCATATCTACCCGGTTGAGTACCAATATCCTGGCTTTTGTCCCCACCCATTCATTCATTTGGGGGTGATTTGTAGTTATAGGAATACGGGCATCTCTTACTTCTAAAACCACATCAACCCGTTTTAGCTGTTCTTTGAGATTTTTTTCAGCTTTGGCAATGTGTCCGGGATACCATTGAATCAAATTTAATTTGTAATTTTGTGTGATTGACATTTATTGTTTGTTAGTTGTCATTGGTCATTGATCATAATATTTGCCTGGTCCCTGTTGATGAGATTGATGTAAAATTAAACGGTTGCCGTCGGGGTCGTAGGCATAAATTTCTTGTCCGTGAGAAGCTATAGAAATGTCTCTTTGTGAGGTACAGCCTAAATATGTCAGGTGAGATATGGCAGTTTCTAAATTATTCACTTCCAAACATAAACTGAGCGGACTTTGGGAATTAACAACAAATTCTGGCTCATTTGTTGATTTAGGTTTAAAAATACCTAACTTTAAACCAGCAATGTGAAACTCAGCATAGATATGGGGAATAAGTTTCTTTGGTTTTTGTTCTAGTAATTGAGTATAAAAGCTGACTATATTATCAAAATTAACTGTGGCTATAGTAACGATAACACTATTATATTGCATATTTATATTTACCATAGATTTGTCACAAGAGCGCAGTTAATTCACTCTTACAGCAGAATTCACCGAGTCAGGGTTAAATAAGGCACTCTTTTTAGCATACTACTGTTCTCTACTCTTGCACAACTGTGAGCGATCGTTAACTTTTTTCTTAGAAGTCATGATCTTGCGAGTAATATCCTCTAGTTGCTATGTATTCGTTTAAGTAAGTGAACAAAATAAAAATGAGGGGTATTGCGTTTTTTAAAATGGCTGAAACTCAATCAGAATCTCGTATTGAGACAACTTTACATACCGTTATATACCTTTAAATTTTTCTGTTCACCTACTTATGTTCAATAATTATCTAAAAGATTTGGATTTAATGTGGGGGTAGCGCCCCCGTGCCTACCCCGGTATTTGGGGCAACCACGGGGGGTTTGCCCCTACAAAATTATTGGTTTAGAGATTTTTAAAATTTTTAAGGTTTCAATGTCATGAAACCTTAAAATGAGAATTGCTCTAAAATCAAAGATTTGGGCATACAAAGCTCAAAAAGCGATGGGAAGATGTTTTTCAATGTTTTGTAAAATTGTTAATGAACTCATATTTATTTTGGGTTGCAAAACTGCCACTATTCTATATCAATAAAACCAAGTCAAAATATTATTAAATAATAGATATTCTAGATATTCCTTTAGATAGATATAAATAAGTCGGGAATATTTTTATTCAAACTAAATAATGATTACTATAGACAAAACCAAATAATTGATGCTCCGTTATACTAGAACCATATTACTGTATTGTATAATCAGTTAAGTCTCAACCTTTTAATCATCCTGCACTGAGATTTTCAGTAAATTGATGTAAATAATTCCATATACAAACTACAAAAGGCAGCTAAAATGAGTATCCGCGCACTATTGTTAGTAAATAGTAATTCCCGTAAAGGACAAGAACGTTACCAAGAAGCGATAAATTGTTTCAATAAATTGGGTTTAGAGATAATTACAGAATCTACAGAACATCCAAATCAATTAGGTGATTTGATTCGGCATTATCAACAAGAAATAAATTTGGTAATTGTGGGTGGCGGTGATGGTACACTTAATGCTGCTATTGAGGCGATAGTTGAGACTCAATTACCTTTGGGTATTTTACCATTAGGAACTGCTAACGACTTAGCAAGGACTTTAGGAATTCCTAACTCTTTAATAGAAGCGTGTCAAATTATTGCTTCTGGAAAGTTACGGAGGATTGATTTAGGTTCTGTAAATGGCAAATATTTTTTTAATGTGGCTAGTTTGGGGTTAAGTGTAAAAATTACTCAACAATTAACTAAGGAAATTAAACGGCGTTGGGGTATATTTGCTTATGCGGCAATTGCATTCCAAGTAATTTGGAAATCCCGCCCTTTTAGTGCAGAAATTCGCATGAATGATGAATCAATTTATGTTAAAACTGTGCAAATTGCTGTGGGTAATGGTCGCTATTATGGTGGGGGGATGGCTGTAGTTCACGATGCAGCTATAGATGATCAAAGGCTGGATCTTTATAGCTTAGAAATTGATCATTGGTGGCAAATTCTGCCTTTGCTGCCGGCTATGCGTCAAGGACGACATATTCATTCGCCAAATGTTCGCGCCCTGGAAGGTCAGGAAATCACAGTATACACTCGCAGACCCCATTCTATTAATACAGATGGAGAAATCACCACCCATACTCCGGCTGTGTTTCGGGTTGTTCCTCAAGCGATCGCTGTTTTAGCTCCCTAACTATCATCTTAAACTATGATTTACCTGATTCATCTGATTTACTTGATGATATCTTGACTATTATTTATGTAATTAAACAGCAGGTTGCCAGTCAACGAGGTAAAAAATCAACATCAAAACTCCTATCTGTCAACAAGTAAGCATCTAGAGGGGTTCACTCCTCAATTTTGCTGTATTATAAGAATCACAAAAATCATTAAAATCATAGCTATGAATTTACGCTTTTCTCAAGAAATTAAATCTCTTCTAGAACGTTTAAGTGAACAGCCGCTAACTTTAGGTGATATCCTCGCAGAAACTTCTGAACGGGGGTTTAGCTTGGTAATCACATTACTAGTATTACCTTTTTTATTTCCTATGCCTCCAGGCTTGACTAGTCCTTTAGGCGGTGCTTGTTTATTATTATCATTGCAAATGGTTTTAGGAAGAAAAACGCCTTGGCTACCCAAAAAAATTGCTAATTATAAATTTCCCAACGCTTTCGCTAAAATCATCTTACAAAATCTGCGTCGTGTTACCAGGATATTAGAAAAAATTGCCCGTCCCCGATTACAAAAAGTCGCTAATCATGCTTGGATTTGGCGATTTAACGGGCTGTGCATCTCTTGGTTAACAATATTATTAATTTCCCCCATTCCTTTTACCAATCCTATTCCGACTGTGGGGATTTTACTTTTAGCCGTTGCGACCATTGAATCGGATGGTTTACTAATGTGTATTAGCTATATTGCTACTCTTTTAATTACTATACTATTTGGTTTTATTGGTTATGCCCTATGGTTAGCCCCCAATTTACTGCCTGCTATTTTCAAATAAAATTTTTGACATTTCCTATGACAAGTTGCTAAAATAGAAATCCCAAAGCCAAGAAAAACCCCCAACTAAAAGCTGAGGGTAATAGTTTAATTAAGGTGCATCTACTATTTGAGTATCCATTGCCTGTCTTCCTCCATCCGGATAGTTTGGGTGGAACTTTGATTTTTCTATGCTGCTAAACTACCAGATCCCCGACTTCTTTAAGAAGTCGGGGATCTAATATCTTAAATGTAGCACGGCTAACCATGCGGCTGATAGTAACCCAGCAATACTCAAAGTTACGCCACTAAAAGGATTTTTAACAGCCACGTTTTCGGCAAAAGTCCAAGTAAATTGGGTGCTTTTACCGTCAACTTTAATATCATCAGGAGTAATCCCACTGGCAAAATCAGCTTAAAAAAAATAATAATAGTGAACTTTGGAGTAATTGAGTACCAAATTGCAGTAATTCCTGGGGATGTGATGAACTACCCCGTTTATTCTAGTAATAGGTGGTGGGTAATTGGTAATTGGTAATAAGTAATTATCCCCTGTCCCCTTGCATCCTGTTCTCTATTTTCTGAAATAATATTAAGATATGGCGATCGCTATTGATTTTGGCACAAGTAACACAGTTATCACTCGTTGGAATCCTGTCACTCAACAAGCAGAAACCCTGAATTTGCCTGGGTTATCAGCGCAACAATTCCTCAACCCACCACTAATACCCAGCTTGGTTTATGTAGAAAATGCCAGCACGGAGACAATTATAGCTGGACAACAGGTATGCGATCGCGGTTTAGATATAAAAACTGATCAAAGATTTTTCCGTAACTTTAAACGCGGAATCGGTGCAGATATTCAGGGTTTTTTACCAGAACTGGATGGTAAAAACATTACCTTTGAACAAGTAGGAAAATGGTTTTTAAGCCAGGTAATTGCCGAATTAGCCATCCTGGAAGGGAACATAGATTCCTTAGTTTTAACTGCACCTGTAGACAGCTTTGAAGCCTATCGTTACTGGTTAGGGAAAGTTTGTCAATCACTACCCGTCGCACAAATACGAATGTTGGATGAACCCACCGCTGCGGCTTTAGGGTATGGTTTAGCAGATCAAGGAACTCTCTTGGTTGTTGACTTTGGTGGAGGAACATTAGATTTGTCTTTGGTAAGCTTAGATCAGGGGAAACAGGCTAAAACCAAACCTTTAGGATTTCTCCTTAAATGGGGTGATAAAACTCTAGGTGAAGATTCTAAACAAAAGCCTAAAACAGCCCGTGTATTAGCTAAAGCAGGGCAAAATCTCGGCGGAACTGATATTGATAATTGGATAGTAGATTATTTTGCAAAAACCCAGGGATTACCAGTTAGTTCTCTCACCGCACGACTCGCAGAACGAGTGAAAATTCAGTTATCTACCCATGATCAAGCTAGTGAAGTTTATTTTAATGATCAAACTTTTGAAAGTTATGAAATGGATCTTGATCGTTACACCTTTGAAAATATTTTGAAAGAAAACGGATTTTTCGATAAGCTGCATGATTCAATGATGACATTACTACAGCAAGCGCGACGCTATGGCATAGAAATTGATGATATTAATGCAGTATTATTAGTTGGTGGAACTGTACAATTACCAGTGGTGCAGACATGGATAGAACAATATTTTGAACCAGAAAAAATCCGTCGTCGTCTGCCTTTTGAAGCGATCGCACATGGTGCATTACAAATCACCCAAGGCATAGAAATCAAAGACTACCTTTATCATAGCTATGGTGTGCGTTATTGGGATCGCCGTAATCAACGTCATAGTTGGCATCCTATCATTAAAACCGGACAACCTTACCCCATGACTCAACCCGTAGAATTAGTTTTAGGTGCTTCCGTAGACAATCAACCCAGCATTGAGTTAATTATCGGGGAATTAGGTGCAGAAAAAGGTGCGACAGAGATATACTTTGATGGCGATCGCCTAATTACTCGTCAGCTTGATACTCGTGTAACTACCGTTAAACCCCTTAATGATAGTGTAAATGCCAGTAAAATCGCCAAACTCAAACCTCCAGGATTTCCCGGCAGCGATCGCATTAAAATCTATTTTCAAGTAGATGAACAACGGTTTTTAAGGATTACAGTTGAAGACCTATTAACCAACAACACCTTAGTAGAAAATCAACTGGTGGCACAATTAAGTTAATTATAGCGGACTTTTGTCCATTTCTATACAATATAGGGTGAAAATCACACGCTTCTGCAAGATTAATGAGTAAAATTTACGGGCGTTGCTGATTAAGGGTATGAATTTTAGTCTCACGCAAAGGCGCAAAGACGCACTGAGGTTTGAGTTTTAAAGGTTCAATTTGGGAATTTCATACCTCAATTCAGCAACGCCTCTTTTACCTACTGCTAGGGAGAAAACGTGAACAATGCAGTAGAACCATTTCTGATAATATTGTGAGGATTCACCGAGTTAGAAGTTAGAATATTTGTTTGCATCAGGAATATAGAGAAGCAATTTTTCCCATAAATTATTAAGCTTGACGCGAAAACCCCTAATTCACAACTAACAACTGACAACTGACTAAAAAACAAATGACTAATACAATTGATTCCCTGTTTGATACAGGTTTAGAACGTTATAAAGCTGGAGAATCTGTAGAATCCTTGATTCCTGTATTTAAAGAGGTATGCGATCGCTCTCCTAAAGCTAGTTCAGCCTGGATTTGTTTAGCTTGGTTATATCTTCTTGATAACAAAGGTAAATTAGCTTTCAACGCTGCTAATAAAGCCGTGAAACTCAATCCCCAAGACCCACAAGGCAGAATTAATCTAGCCTTAGCTATGCTAGAAACAGGTCAAAAAGGTTTGCGGGAACACATTGACGTAGCACAACAATTGATATTTGTCAATGAAGAATGGCAAGAAGAAGTCAAAAATAGCATTGAAGATGGTTTAACCAGAAAACCTGATTGGAAAAATTTAGCCAAAGTTAAAAAATGGTTATTTGAAGAATAGGGAGTAGGGGGAGTAGGGGGAGTAGGGGGAGTAGGGGGAGTAGGGGGAGCAGGGAACAGGGAACAGGGAACAGTTTAATCACCCAATTACCAATTACCAATTACCAATTACCAATTACCAATTACCAATTACCAATTACAAAAGAAGGGAACAGGGAACTCTTAACTGGGAGCAAATAAGAAACTTTAGTTCTGAGTTTAAAGCTCAGTCAAAAAAAGGATGTTTTTAAAAGATGCGTAGCACGAAAAAAACAGTGTCATTATTTCAATCTCATGTTTAGAAACATGAGTTTTTCCTGTTCCCTGTTGCCCGTTCCCTGTTCCCTCTGAACAATTACCAATTACCAATCAAAATGAAAGACAAATTATTAAACTGGCTCAATTTCATATTAGTTGCTGATGTTTTCCTCGTAATTTTAGGTTTTGGGTGGCTGGTGATAGCCGTGATTGGTGATGCTTCTGGAATTAACCTGGGATTAGATTTGTGGCACCAACTGTGGATACCAGTATTTAACCCCGCTATTGGTATATTGATGGGCGGTGCGTTACTTAGTGGCATTATTAGCTGGGTATCTAAAAAGCTGACTAAAAATGAGTTATCGTAAATGGCGTTGCTGAATTGAGGTATGAAATTCCCAAATTGAACCTTTAAAACTCAAACCTCAGTGCGTCTTTGCGCCTTTGCGTGAGACTAAAATTCATACCCTTAATCAGCAACGCCCAGGAAAGTTTCAAGTTAAACAGGACTTGCAGCAATGCAACTACGGTCGGGCAGACCGAAAGTTAACGCTTGGGGAGAGTCCCATCTCTGAGGTAGATAACGCAAGGAGTCTAGTTTAAGTGGTCTCGTTGAACCAAGAATCCCCGTGTCTTTAGACAGGGGAGTGTCAAACGCCGAAAGACTTACCGCAACCACAAGTTTGGGCAGCATTGGGGTTAGTGAATTGGAAACCACCACCAATCATGGCATCACTATAATCCAGCATTAAGCCGTAAAGGTAAAGTAGACTTTTGCGATCGCTAATAATTTTGAAGCCATCATAATCGAAAACCTCATCATCAGGGGTAATCTTGCTGACATCCTCAAAATCCATCATGTAAGACATTCCCGAACAACCACCTTGTCTGACTCCCACCCGCAAGCATAAATCTTGCCCTTGCTTATCTTGAAGAGACTTCACCTGACGCAATGCCGATTCAGATAACAGAATTCCCCGTTGTTGAGTTTGAGTTGCTTGGGTCATAAATTTTTAACTCCTGAACTAGTTTTATCAATATTCCAGTAGGCATTCTTGTACCTCTGGGTTGCTATGAATGTTTTTGTATTTATTTTAGCGACATTACGACGGCAAAAAAGCATAAGAAGATGGGAAGATGGAAAGATAGGAGAAAATTTTAGAATAATCCCCTCTCTATCAAGTGTTGTTCCTTTGTCAGCAACCTCAGATTTTTATCCTAGAATTGAGGGGTTAGGTGTGTTGAAAGATTAACCATTCCCGAAATTCCCATTCTCAATCGCTTTGTTTTGATTCACTTACTCTATGACAAGTTTTAATCGCTCTACCAGTCGCCGGTTGCAGAAATTAACCCAGATTCCTTCTGTATGGGAGGGCGATCGCCGTCCACTGTCATCACCACACACCCCATTTACAGATCCAGATACCAAAGGAGACTGCATTCTTTGGGTAGATGCCTCAGAAGGCATTGTTAGAGGCATAGACATGATAGATCCCGCCCTGGGTCCAGAAGCCATTGTGCGTACCCTCATGCGGGCAATAGAACATCCCCAAAGCCCAGCCAAACCCGGTAGACCACAAAGAATAGTTGTGCGCGATCGGGAAATTCAATTTTACCTGCGCGGAGTCTTACAGGATTTAGACATTGCCATTGACTACGTACCGGAATTACCCATAATTGACGAGCTATTTCGCTCTTTTGCCGAAGTCATTGATAGCCAAACTCCCGACTTACCACCCAAATACGCGAAACTCCTCCATGATAAAGCCTTAGAAGTCTGGCAAACTGCCCCTTGGAGATTTCTAGAAGAACAGCAAATTTTATCCATAGAAATCAATCAATGGGATGTAGAAAAACTTTATGCCTCCGTCATGGGAATGTTGGGCATTGAGTATGGCATTTTGTTTTATCGTTCGGAAGATTCCCTCAAACGGTTTCGGGCTGCTGTTTTAGCTGATGAAGATGAACTAAATCAAGATTTAGAAGAAGCCTTCCTCAAACAAGATTGTCTATTTCTCACCTTTGACTCCCTGCATGACAACGAAGATGATGATCCGGGTAATTTGGCACAAATGCCACTGTCCGAAATTCAACCCACCTTCGGCAATATTCACCCCCTAGAAGGGTTACGTTCCGTTTTGTATGAAGAAGAAGCACTACTCAGTTTTGTTGCCGTAGAAAGTTTATTGCGGTTTCTCCGTGACCACCATCGGCAATTATACGACGAAGATTTTCTTACCCTGAGCCAACGTTATCGAATTTCTCTACCAGAACCCGGCAACAATCGCAAATCCTTAACTGTCACTGTCTCTACCATGCCAGAGTTGACAGCAGAACTAGAGGAAATGGCTGGTTTTGATTTAGATGATGAAGATGAAGACGACGAAGATGATTCCATATTTGAAGCATTAAGAGACGACTTAATCCCAGAAGACGCTTTCATGAGTTTGGGTGTCTTACCCTGGGAAACATTAGATTACCTGCGTCAAGCACCTAATTACCAAGCAGCAGGGGAATTTGAACAAGTCGGTGATGGTTTACCTGTGATTGTCATTCAAACCTCCCGTCCCAAAGCTAAAGGGATTATTGAAAATATTCAAGCCGCTGGAGGATTAAACGCCATCTGCTTTCACACCGTCACAGATCCAGTAGATGATGATCTATACGACTTAGGTTTATTGCAAACGCATAACAGTGAATTATTTTTGTTTGGGCAATTTTTAGATGACGACCCAGTGCATATAGAAGCCAAGCGAAAATGGCATCAGCGGTGTCAAAATACTCAAGGATATTGTGGGTTAATTATTGCCAAAGGATTGACTGGAACTTCTCGTGGTAATCCCCAGTTAAGAGATATGATGGCTTTATTAGAAGCTCATGTACTTTCCTCGGAAGAATTAGGCTTGGAAACGGTTGACTAAATAAATAGATATACCTAGAATTTATAAATTAAATTACAGGATATCTATAACAATCCAATTTTGTTTTTGTAAGATTGTCCTGATCTATTTTCTTCCCTGTTCCCTATTTACACATTGATAGGTCGAATCAATGGCAATCAGGCTCAAATTACCAGGAATTTCCAGTATTCAAGCAAGGTTATCGCCAAATTTATTTGGGTAAGTAGTTGACAAACTGAAAATTTTAAATAAGATTAGTGTTTTTGTTACATTTTTAATTCAGACTAACTTTCATAGTCTCATTTTTGTTTTGAGTGACCAGACTCTCTAAATCAAGTTAATATACAGCAAAGTGCATGATAATGACAAACAAGAAATGGGCGGTTAAACGCATAACAGTGAATCTAGCTACACAAGAAGCGGAAAAACTAGAAAAATATTGTCAACAGACAGGTAGACCAGCAACAGATGTGATTCGAGAACTGATTAGAAGTCTCCCTCAAGGGGAAGATGTGACAGGAGGGTGATAGACGACAGGGAGTAGGGAGTTGGGGGAGTAGGGAGTTGGGGGAGTGGGGGGAGTGGGGGGAGTAGGGGAGTAGGGGGAGTAGGGGGAGTAGGGGGAGTTGGGGAGTTGGGGAGTTGGGGAGAGGAATTTTACTGATGACAACTGACAACTGACTAATGACAACTGACTAATGACAACTGACTAATTCAGTTACAATTTGTAAAGAAACTGAACAAGGAAGAGGGAATGCGCGTTGCAATTGTGGGTGCGGGATTAGCAGGGTTAGCAACTGCTGTAGATTTAGTAGATGCTGGCTGTGAAGTAGAAATTTTCGAGTCTCGTCCGTTTGTGGGGGGTAAAGTTAGCAGTTGGGTAGATGGTGACGGCAACCATATTGAAATGGGGCTGCACGTCTTTTTTGGCTGCTACTACAATTTGTTTGAGTTGATGGAGAAAGTGGGGGCTGGTGATAATTTACGCTTGAAGGAGCATAGTCATACTTTTATCAATAAAGGTGGACAAACTGGGGCATTAGATTTTCGCTTTTTCACGGGTGCGCCTTTTAATGGATTAAAGGCGTTTTTTACCACTTCTCAACTTTCGATACGGGATAAATTCCAAAATGCGATCGCCCTGGGGACTAGCCCAATAGTTCAAGGTTTGGTAGACTTTGATGGGGCAATGAAAACTATTCGCAAATTAGATAAAATCAGTTTTTCCGACTGGTTCTACAGTCACGGAGGCAGTAAAGGCAGTATCAAACGTCTCTGGAATCCTATTGCTTACGCCTTGGGATTTATAGATTGTGATCATATTTCCGCCCGGTGTATGTTGACAATTTTCCAGTTTTTTGCTGTCCGAACAGAAGCTTCAATTCTGCGAATGCTCGAAGGTTCACCTCATGAATATTTACACAAACCTATTGTTAAGTATTTAGAAGAAAGAGGCACAAAAATATACACCCGTCGTCAAGTCAGAGAAATTCAATTTGCTGAGTCTGGAGAACAAACCCAAGTTACAGGGATATTAGTTGCCCAAGGTGATACAGAAGAAGTGATCACTGCTGACGCTTATCTATGTGCTTGTGATGTTCCGGGAATTCAACGAGTTTTACCCCAACCTTGGCGGAAATGGTCAGAATTTGATAACATTTATAAGCTAGATGCTGTCCCCGTCGCTACAGTACAGCTACGTTTTGATGGTTGGGTGACAGAACTACAAGATGAGGAAAAACGGGGTAAAGGCGGAGTGACACCACCCTTACAGGCAGCAGGTATAGATAACTTATTGTATACCGCTGATGCTGATTTTTCCTGTTTTGCTGATTTGGCTTTAACTAGTCCCGCCGATTATTATCGTCCTGGAGAGGGTTCATTGTTACAACTGGTATTGACACCGGGAGATCCTTTCATTAAACAAAGTAATGAAGCGATCGCTAATCACGTCCTCAAACAAGTGCATGAACTATTTCCCTCTTCAAGAGACTTAAACATGACTTGGTACAGTGTCGTCAAACTAGCTCAGTCTTTGTACAGAGAAGCACCAGGAATGGATGTCTATCGTCCTGATCAAAAAACACCTGTTCCTAACTTTTTCCTAGCTGGAAGTTACACACAACAAGATTATATTGACAGTATGGAAGGAGCAACAGTTTCTGGAAAACGTGCGGCTAAAGTAATCCTTGAAAGTGGGAAGAAATAGGGGGTAGGGAGTAGGGGGAGTAGGGGAGTAGGGGAGTAGGGGGAGTAGGGGGAGTAGGGGGAGCAGGGGGAGCAGGGGGAGCAGGGAACAGTTTAATCACCCAATTACCAATTACCAATGACCCATTACCAATGACCCATTACCCATTACCAATGACCAATGACCAATGACCAATGACCCATTACCCATTACCCATTACCAATGACCAATGACCAATGACCCATTACCAATGACCCATTACCCATTACCAATTACCAATTACCAATCTAAAATCTAAAATCTAAAATCTAAAATCCTATGAGTGAATTGTTAGAACACAGCGTCCAAGTAGAAGTAGAAATTCCCATAGAACTAGCATGGGAATTGTGGTCTGACTTAGAGCAAATGCCTAAATGGATGAAATGGATTGATTCGGTGACAATTTCTCCAGATAACCCAGAAATTTCCCTGTGGAAACTAAGTACAGGAGGGTTAGAATTTGCTTGGAAATCCCGAATTACTAAAATGATTCCTAATCAAATTATTCAATGGGAATCGGTTGATGGTTTACCAAATCAAGGGGCTATTCGGTTTTATGATCGTCATGAGATGAGTGTTGTGAAAATGACAGTTTCCTATGCTATTCCTGGATTAATTGGTAAACTTATGGATAACTTATTTTTAGGAAAAGTGGTAGAATCCACAATCCAGGCAGATTTGGAAAGGTTTAAAGAATATGCCTTGAATGTGAAAACCAATTAAGTGTAAAATTGAACGTCAAAAAAATTCATTCTCCCATTACTCTCTGCGCCTCTGCGTGAAACAAATTCTTAATCAGTTCATCCCATTTGACTCCTGCTAAACTAGGCAAAACCACATCAGCATCGCCTACCCTCTCCCCTGGTCCCAAGCCTA
This sequence comes from Anabaena sp. 54, assembly GCF_017355725.1. Taxonomy (NCBI): domain Bacteria; kingdom Bacillati; phylum Cyanobacteriota; class Cyanophyceae; order Nostocales; family Nostocaceae; genus Anabaena; species Anabaena sp. 54. Next base: position 13,773 of record NZ_JAAVWA010000042.1, on the reverse strand, counting down.
CCACCCACATATTTGCTGCTTTAGCGGCTGTAATACCTACGGCTGCATCTTCAAAAACCACACATTCATCTGGGGGAATTCCTAACTGGTTGGCGGCATTAAGAAATAAATCTGGTGCTGGTTTGACAGCTTGGACAGTATCACCATCAGTAACAACATCTACTCTATCACCAATTCCCAATTTTTCAATCACCATGCGGGCATTTTTACTAGCAGAACCAATGGCAATTTTGATCCCAGCTTCATGCAATTCAGCCAACAAAGCCACAGCCCCTGGTAATAAATCTGCGGGTGTAATATTATGAATTAGTTCTACATAATAATTATTTTTCCGAGCCATCATTTCCTGAATTTGCACTTCTGAATATTCTCTATTACCAATAATCAACATCAGAGAAGCGTGACGAGATACACCCCGCAAGGATTCATTAATTTCTCGATTAAAAAATAAACCTTCCTCATTAGCTAACTTTTGCCAAGCTTGGTAATGATATTCTGCGGTATCAGTCAACACGCCATCTAAATCAAAAATCACGCCCCGGATGTTAGTTTTTCCTGCCTTTGGTAATTCCTGACGCAAATCAAACTCGTGCCATTTACCATGCCACTGTAACTTAAATTTCAGCCTTGTCCAAGTTGGGGGTAAGTGAGGATGGGCGACTGGGACATTTTCCCGAAATTGAATACCACCGAAACCGAATACTACAGCTTGCCAAATGCCTCCAGCACTAGCGCCATGTATCCCATCTTGGGTATTTCCGCGTTTATCTTCTAAATCTACCATTGCCGCTTGCATAAAGCATTCGTAAGCCTCCTGTGATTTGCCCAAATCTGCGGCTAAAATGGCGTGAATGGCAGGTCCCAAGGAAGAACCATAACTAATATCTGTGCGGGGAGCGTAATAGTCCCAATTTATCTGTAATGCTGACTGATTGTAGGGAAAATCACCAGATTCTCGCATCAAATACAGAAGCATTAATACATCTGGTTGTTTAATTACTTGTCCTTGATTGGTTTTTTCCATCCCCAAAATAATTTGGATGGATTTTTCTCGTGGTTCACAAGCGGCTAAGTTAATATCATCTAGTTGAAAAAATCCCTCACATTGCTCAATTAGTAAGGTTTCTGGGTTGTGAATAATGAGAATTTTAGCGATAATTTCTCGCCAATGTGTGAGGACTTCGGAGGTGATTTGTAATTTTTGCTCAAGTTTTATAGCTACTTCTGGGAAAGTGGAATGTAACCAATTATAGATGAATAAAGATTTTTCTAAATGCCATTGAACCATCCGATTTGTAAAACAATTGTTATGGACTGATTCGTGATATTCGTCTGCACCAATAACTCCACGAATTTCATAACATTCTAATTGGGGATTAAATTCAACTCGACTACTCCAGAAAATGGCGGTATCTAAAATAATTTCCGCACCATAATCTCGCATCCACTCATTATCTTCTGTCACTTGCCAATAATACCAAGTGGCGTAAGCAATATCCGCACTAATATGAACTTCTCGATCACGACACCATATACGGATATCCTCGGCATAAAAGTCACTTCGTAGTGACCAGCGCGGTGTGGCTTCATCTCCAGTTACCGCACTTTCCCAAGCAAACATCGCCCCCTGATACCCATAATGGGCGGCTTTACGTCGCGCTCCTGGTAAAGTATGATAACGGTAACTGAGTAAATTACGGGCTAAATTTGGTTGGGTAAAGGTAAAAAATGGCAGAATAAAAATCTCTGTATCCCAAAAGATATGACCGTGATAACCAAAGCCGGATAGGGTTTTTGCTGGTATACTAACTTGATGATTATTTCTAGGTGCAGCAATTAGTAACTGGAACAGATTGTAACGCACTGCAAAAGCCGCTGTAATATCCCCTTCAATAATAATATCACTTTGTTGCCAAACTGTGTCCCAGGCTTGGGCATTGGCATCAATTAAGGTTATGTAATCTGGTAAACTTACGAGTTTTTCTTTAGCGGCTGCAACTGGTTCTGCAACTTCATTAGATGTGAAAATACTCACAATCTTTACTATAGTAATCGTCTGTTGAATTTGACCTATCACAGTTGCATTCAGGCTAGGATAACCAGGAGTGGTATTAATTTGGAAGTCTGTGTTATTTCCCGAAATATTTATTTTTGCCGCTATACCGAAATCTATGCGGCTATTACGAGTGCGACTATGCAACCAGAATCCTTGTGTAGTTTTACCTTGATCTAATCCTTCCCAGTGATTGAATCCTTGATTTTCTGAATAGCTGTTTACACTTGCTTGAATTTCAATTAAACCATCAAAATTTACTGGTGTTAGTTGGCAACTTTGTCCTACTATATGTTGATCAGCTAAACTAGCAAAGCGTTCAAAATGGATATCTATAACTTTGCCATTGGGACTACACCAACGTAAGCAACGACTGAGAATGCCATGATGTAAGTCTAGTTTACGGTGATATTTTAAGGTTTTACCTTGATCAAGGCGAAAGCGTTCTCCCTCAATTATAACTGTTAATGGTAGCCAATCTGGACAGTTAACGAGTTCGGTGTAAACTACGGGAACATCATCGTAAACACCGTTAATAAATGTCGCTGATAATGCACGGGGATAGCCTTCTTCAAATGTTCCTCTTGTGCCTAAATAGCCATTACCTATGGTGAAAATGGTTTCTCGGCTGTGCAAATATTCGGGATTAAACTGGGTTTCAGTTAATACCCAGTCTGTATAGCTAAGGTTACGAAAATGGTCTTTTTTATCCATGATTTTGGATTAGGTAAACAATTTAAATTTATGTTTCGCGCCAAGGCACAAAGGAGCAAAGACGCAAAGTTGAAGATTAAACGGGTTTTAATTCTGAATCTCTCCTGGGCGCACGCCCTGCGCCCCTACTTCATTAATTTTGCTAAATGTTCTGATAAAATCTTGTCGGCGATAGGTTTATAAAGGAGATGAAATAAACTTTCCATATAACGATCTCTAGCTTCGTTATCTTCGGGATAAACGAAGTTCCAAAAACTAAACATTTTGGCTAATAACAATAGTTGATTTGTGTGGGAATTCCAGTTATATTTATGGCGAATGCGCTCAATCATCCATTGAGAATTTTCTAGCCAATATTCTGGATAATTATGGCATTTTTCTAAGAAATTAGTAATTGTTTTGGCTGTTCCTTCTAGGTCTGTGGGATTGAGATTAAATCCTTTATTGTGATTTTCAATAATTTCTAATGAACCACCAAATTGAGTTGTAAAAGTTGGTAATCCAGAAATCATTGCTTCTAAAACACTTCTGCTAAAGGATTCATAAAGGGCAAAGTGAATATAAATTCCTTGAAAATCGGCAATTACACGATAGGTTTCCGCGATATCGCTTAAAGGAAGACGCATTCCTAACCAGCGAATTTTATGGTGAAGATGATATTGATGAATAATCGCGTGAATTTTTTCTATTTCTTGAACTTCTTCTGGGTTTGTTCCTGAATCTGGATGCAGTTTACTGGTTAATAAAATTAGGTTACATTGTTCTTGTAATTCTTGACTTTTACCGAAACATTCAATTAAACCTGTGAGATTTTTGATTGAGGTAATAGGACTAACAGAAAATATCGGTTTTTTATGAGGATGTTCTAATTTACCGAGAATTTGTGGGTGTTCTGTCTGAAAAATCAGATTTTGGATATGTTGACGACGGTGGGATTCTCTATTGGTTGTTTCGTTGTAGGGAAAAAATATATTTTCACTAACTCCTGGGGGAACCATGTTGAATTTAGGACTAAATAAATCAATGCCATCAATTACATGATATAAGTTGGGCATGGTGAAACATTTATAAGATTCATATTGTCCCATTGTATCTGGTGTACCGACAATCTCCTGATAGGACGATGTGATGATAAAGTCTGCGGCATTCATGCTGATTAAATCAGCGGTAAATTGGGCAGAAAAATGATATTGTGATTCTAAATCTTGCCAATATAAGTTACTAAATAGAAACTTAGGTTTCTCTAGGGAATGGGCAATATTACATTGGGTAACTTTCATTTTTCGGGAGAGAATAAAAGCGACTAAGTTACCATCACTGTAATTACCAATAATTAGATTTGGCTTGCCTTGAAATTGTTTTAAAAGTTCTGTTTCGGCAGCCAGAGCAAATTTTTCTAAGTAAGGCCAAATTTCAAATTTAGAAATCCAGTTGTTGGTAATTTCTGGTTGAGATTCTACAAAAGGAACGCGCAAAATCCAAGCATTTTCTGTACCATCAACTTTTTCTAATGGTAAGTTACAAAATGTGCCTTCGCAATTGGGAATCAGTCGGGTTAATATAATGATATGGGGTTTAATTCCTAATGTATCTAAACCTGCAAGTTCAATTTCTGCTCGCATTTTGTTTTCTAAACTGCGGGCTTGTTCTAAAACATAAATAACCTGTCCTAATGTTTCATCTCTTCCTAAAACATCTTCTTGTGCAACCCAACCATGGATGGAAATGAGGACGACGCGGAAAACTGCACAAATGCGAGAAACAAAGGTTTCTAAAATAGCAGCTTCGGGATTATCCATGAGTTTTTCGAGAAGTTCTAAAGTTTCTCTAACTCTGGCTGCATTGTTACCCCAACCTGGTTCTAAGCCGAGTGATTGGAGATGAAAACCAAATTTTATGTATGGTGTATCGGGGGATAAGTGACTAACAAATTCTAAAGCTAGTTTGATTTGTTTGGTTAGTTGTAATCCTGAATGAATGTGATTACTAATTAATAGGCTGATGCCATTATATTCTAATCTTTGTAGTGATTGAAATAATGCGTCAATCCAATATTCAGGATCTGTCAATGATTGATTACAAAAATAATGATTGAGAACGGTTAAACCTTGTCCGATATTTCGAGAATCACTAATTTTTGGTGCTGCTGGGTAAAAGGGATGAAGATCAATTTCTAAAATGTGGGGTTGGTAACGGTTGACTAAGCGATCGCTCACATCTAATAATGCTTTGGGTGTCATTAAGTCAAACTTGGTCAAATCAGCGGTTAATAACCATACTTCTTGACTCGCAATTTTTGGTCTAAGGACAAACCAAGTATTTTCACTATCCAGAATTATTTCATGGGTGTACTGAATAAATGTTCCTAGTGAGGAAGAGTGATAAAAATAAGCAGGTTTTTGGAATTGGTGACAATAATCTGCAAAGGCTTGTAAAATCTCGTTTCTTAGAAAGTAACGTTTATGATTATTACCCAATCCTAAGATAAACTCACCTAAAGCATTTTTTTCATCACTGTTAACAATAGTTTGCGCTAATTTATACATTTTATATTACCAAACTCTAGCGAAAGTCAGAATTATTGATATGCTGTGCCAAGTTAATCGTAAATAAGTTACTCAATCATTTACTTCTAACTAAAGGATGAACCCTAAAATCATCTTATAGATAGAGAAATATCTATTCGCTACAGCATAGTTCTGAAGTATATTAATTACCATTTTGTAAATCTTACTTGTGACACTTCTTTAAGAGTCCATTAAAATAAGAATTAAATATTACATATACAAATATTACTCAATTCAGCAAAACCTGAATACTCATATCCTCAACGAATTTTGTAGGTTGAGTATGTCGTGATGAGGTGTAACTAATCTAGCCAAAAAATTGAAAATGAATTTGTGACCTTATGCCAGATTTAATTTTGTAAATATCCCTTGTGCCACTATTTGAATAGTCATACACGCTAAATCAATTTTGATTTAATGCTTTGTAAACACTGCTTGTGACAGTATTCAGATAGTCATGCAACACTGAAGTACATTTTACCTACAGTTTTGTAAATACCCCTTGTGACAGTATTTAAATAGTCATTTAATTCGTAATTTGTAACCGATATTTTCTGTAGTATTTATATAAACAAAGTGCCAATTTGGCTCACTAGTTACGGGAAACATAGTATTCTGCATATAATAGTGTCACAAGGAGTATTTACAAAACCATAGACAGGAAATATCTCAATGTTGTATGACTATTTAAATAGTGTCATAATACGAATATCTGTATTTCCTATTTTTTACCAAATAACCAACCTGGGCATACAATGCTAGAAATTTACCTGTATTTTTACTAACACAAGGGTAATGTGTTCAGTAATTTTTTCAATTTATACACTCAAAAATTACAGGATTTAATCTATTTAGATTACAAATTGCCAATGAGATATCACTAATTGAATGGATAGCACTGCTCACTAAACCTCACAGAAAATTAATAAAATTCTCCTATAACCACAAATAACATTGATATTTAATCGGTAAGTTATCGCTATACTCGAATTTAGATATCGAAGTTATTCACCAAGAGAATTAAATCCTGTGCATATCATCTGTATATATTGCTGTGATTGCCCAAATATCCCCTTGATTTCTCCCTATTATTCGGAATTTAGGAGATCAAAAGTCAGGACTTAAAAGGCTTGTCAAATCAGGAGTAGAACTCCTAAACTTGACTATAAAAGTCTGATTAGTTTGGACTAAAAAGATTGTCTGTTCTGAATATTTACGAATTATTAACTTTCAATCCTACAAGATTAGATCAGGGTTAGTTATGAACTATCAAGCTTCTTCTGCTCAGAACGATTTTCATAGTGCCATCACTCCCGAACAGTTCAATCATATCATTGAAGCTATTGCTGATGGACGGTATTCTTGGGCTTGTGTGCTGATTTTACGTTGTATTGATTACAATCCAATTCACTATATCCCTCAACGGACTTACAGCCGATTAATTAAAGAAAACCGTCAAGGTTCTGGAACAGCTAATAAACCAAAAGCAGATATTTGAGTCTTTTGTGAATAGTCATATTTACAAAGATTCATGTCAATTACTAAGAGGATGTTTGAAAAGTATCAGAATTAATCGAGATCCCCCCAACCCCCCTTACAAAGGGGGGCTAAATTCCTCAAAGTCCCCCTTTTTAAGGGGGATTTAGGGGGATCTGCGGGTGTCAGATCCCACACGAAAAATTTTTCAAACAACCTCTAAGCCAAAAGGTAGAGTAACTCAGCAGAAAGTTATTCCCTAAAACTAATAAGAGACTTCCAAGAAATAAATTATCCTAAGAAACGAACCACAGAGGCACAGAGTACACAGAGAGAGAATTTCTGCATCAGTTTTGGGACATTTTTTTATTTGGAAGTCTCTAATTTGGGATTTTGTTCCTATCTAGCCCCATGCTACATTTAGTATGGGGAGATTTTTCAAGAACTATCCTATAATTATTGGGGTTGCTGAATTGAGGTATGAAATTCCCAAATTGAACCTTTAAAACTCTTACGTTTGCCTTTGCGTGAGACTAAAATTCATACCCTTAATCAGCAACGCCTAATTATTGAATGATCTACAGCAGATTACAGATTAATGAGGTAGAGGATTTAAGTTCAAAGCCAGACAGCAAGCTAGTTTTACTCCTGAATCCTGACTGGGCGCAGGCCCTGCGCCCCTACCTCCTGACTGTATGTTTTGGTAGTTATTTAAGGTTAAGGAATATAAAAATGAAAACCTTTGCAACTATAGATGGTAATGAAGCTGTGGCTAAAGTCGTTTACCAATTAAACGAAGTTATTGCCATTTACCCGATTACACCATCTTCACCGATGGCGGAATGGTCTGATACTTGGATGAGTGAGGGAAAACCGAACATTTGGGGAACTGTTCCTGCGGTGGTACAGTTGCAGAGTGAAGGGGGGGTTGCGGGTGCTGTACATGGGGCTTTACAAACGGGTTCACTGACAACAACCTTTACAGCATCTCAGGGGTTAATGTTGATGCTACCAAATATGTACAAAATTGCCGGTGAACTTACACCTACAGTATTTCATATTGCGGCGCGATCGCTTGCAGCCCAGGCTTTATCCATTTTTGGAGATCATAGTGATGTCATGGCTGCAAGAACTACTGGTTTTGCCATGTTGTGTGCTGCTTCTGTGCAAGAAGCCCATGATTTTGCCCTAATTTCCACAAAAGTAACTTTATTATCTCGTATTCCTTACTTACACTTTTTTGATGGGTTTCGCACTTCCCACGAAGTCAATAAAATAGAAATATTAACAACTGAAGACTTACAAAAATTTATTCCCATAGAGTTAGTAATTGCCCATCGTTCACGGGCTTTAACACCTGATCATCCGGTATTACGAGGAACAGCCCAAAACCCTGATGTTTATTTTCAAGCTAGGGAAACAGTAAACTCTTTTTATCTCGCTTGTCCAGATATTACTCAACAGGTAATGGATGAATTTGCCGCAATGACGGGGAGACAATATCAACTATTTGATTATCATGGACATCCAGCAGCAGAAAAAATAATTATTCTCATGGGTTCTGGTTGTGAAACAGTTCATGAAACCGTAGATTATCTCAATCAACAAGGTGAAAAAGTGGGAGTTATCAAAGTTAGATTATATCGTCCCTTTGATACCCAAAGATTTATTAATTCTCTGCCCAAAACAACCCGAATAATTGCCGTTTTAGATAGAACGAAAGAACCAGGGGCAATTGGTGAACCTTTATATATAGATGTAGTTACAGCTTTGGCAGAAAACCAAATTCACAAAATTAAAGTTGTGGGGGGAAGATATGGTTTATCATCTAAAGAATTTACACCAGCAATGGTAAAAGCGGTATTTGATAATTTGGATTTAGAAACACCAAAAAATCATTTTACTGTCGGCATTAATGATGATGTTACCCATACCAGTTTAGCATATAATCCCGAATTTAATATTGAAGCTGACAATATAGTTAGGGCAATTTTTTATGGGTTAGGTGCAGATGGTACAGTGGGGGCAAATAAAAACTCAATTAAAATTATTGGCGAAGAAACAGATAATTATGCCCAAGGTTATTTTGTTTACGATTCTAAAAAATCTGGTTCTGTCACAGTCTCTCATTTGCGCTTTGGTGATCAACTAATTCATTCTACCTATTTAATTACTAAAGCTAATTTTGTCGCTTGTCACCAATGGGACTTTGTAGAAAAATTCCCGATATTAAAAGATATTATTCCTGGTGGGACATTCTTATTAAATTCACATTATCACAAAGATGAGGTTTGGGATAAATTACCTTTGACAATGCAAACAGAGATAATTAATAAAAATCTCAAATTCTATGTCATTAATGCCTATAAAGTCGCCCGTGAAGCGGGAATGGGTGGACATATTAATACAGTTATGCAGGTTTGTTTCTTTGCTGTTTCTGGTGTTTTACCAAGGGAAGAAGCTATAGATCAAATTAAAAAATCTATCTGTAAAGCCTACAGTAAAAAAGGCGAAGAAATCGTACAAATGAATATTCAAGCCGTTGATAAAACCTTGGAAAATCTCTATGAAATTACAGCTAAAGAACTGTCACCTGTCACCTGTCACCTGTCACCTATTCTCAATAATGCCCCTGCATTTGTCCGCGATGTATTAGGGAAAATGATAGTCCGTGAAGGTGATGATTTACCTGTAAGTGCATTACCTGTAGATGGTACATATCCCACAGGAACATCTAAATGGGAAAAACGCAATATTGCTGAAGAAATTCCGGTGTGGGATGCTGACGTTTGTATTCAATGTGGTAAATGTGTGATGGTGTGTCCCCATAGTGTCATTCGCGCTAAAGTATATGCACCAGAAGAATTAGAAAATGCCCCCGCAACTTTTAAAAGTGCAAATGCAAAAGAACATGATTGGCATGATTTAAAGTTTACCATTCAAGTAGCAGCAGAAGATTGTACAGGTTGCGGTATTTGTGTTGATGTTTGTCCCGCCAAAAATAAAGCCGAACCGCGTAAAAAAGCCATTAATATGGCAGCACAAAAACCACTGCGAGAACAAGAACGAGAAAACTGGGATTTCTTCTTAAATCTTCCTAACCCAGATAGACGGAATTTAAAGTTAAATCATATTAATCAACAACAGATGCAAGAACCATTATTTGAGTTTTCTGGTGCTTGTGCTGGATGTGGAGAAACACCTTATATTAAACTTGTAACACAATTATTTGGCGATCGCATGATCGTTGCCAACGCCACCGGTTGTTCCTCTATCTATGGTGGTAACTTACCCACCACACCTTGGACAAAAAACGCCGCAGGTAGGGGTCCAGCATGGTCTAACAGTCTATTTGAAGATAACGCCGAATTTGGCTTAGGTTTCCGGGTTTCCATAGACAAACAAGCCGAATTTGCCGCTTATTTACTCCAACAACTTGCACCCCACATAGGTGAAACCTTAGTCTCAGAAATCCTCAACACTGAACAAAAAGACGAATCCGATATTTACTCTCAACGAGAACGAATTGCTATTCTCAAAAGAAAATTAAAAGAAATTATCACCGCAGATGAACACAGATTAACGCAGATGAAAGAGGATTCTATCAGCGTTAATCTGCGTTTATCTGCGTTCAAAAATCTTCAATCCCTCGTTGATTATTTAGTGAAAAAAAGCGTTTGGATCATTGGTGGTGACGGTTGGGCTTATGATATTGGTTATGGTGGATTAGATCATGTAATCGCTAGTGGACGCAACGTTAATATTCTCGTCTTAGACACAGAAGTTTACTCTAATACTGGCGGTCAAATGTCCAAATCTACCCCTAAAGGTGCAGTGGCAAAATTCGCAGCAGGTGGTAAACCTACAACCAAGAAAGACTTAGGTTTAATCGCTATGACCTACGGTAATGTTTATGTTGCTAGTGTAGCAATGGGCGCAAAAGATGAACAAACCCTGAAAACTTTCTTAGAAGCCGAAGCTTACGAAGGTCCATCATTAATTATTGCCTACAGTCATTGTATTGCTCACGGTATCAACATGAGTACAGCCATGCAAAATCAAAAAGCTGCTGTAGACTCTGGACGCTGGTTATTATATCGCTATCACCCCGACCGCATTAAACAGGGAGAAAACCCCTTACAACTCGATTCTCGCACCCCTCACATACCAATAGAAAATTCCATGTACATGGAAAACCGTTTCAAAATGTTAACTAAAATTAACTCAGAAACAGCAAAAGAACTCCTCAAAGAAGCCCAACTCGATGTTAACACCCGTTGGCAAATGTACCAATATTTAGCCGCCAGGAAATTACAATAAAGCTAAATTACGAGTCATACCGTTTCTTTGTGAAAATGCGCCAAATTTTTTGAGATTTTCTGTCTCTGTGTCCTCTGTGCCTCTGTGGTTCATTTAAGTAGGTGAACACAATAAAACCAAACTGTGTAAAGAAACGTAAAATCGCCCAAACCCTCTTCACTCTTGCCTCTTGCCTCTTGCCTTTTGCCTTGCCATAACGACAATTTTCAACGCCAACCTACTTATCTTAATTGAATTAATATCAGGAGTCAGGAGACAGAAAGAAAAAATTACCCATTACCAAATTTATGAACTTAACTACCACATATTTAGGTTTAGAATTAAAATCCCCCCTAGTTCCCTCCGCGTCTCCACTTTCGGAAGACATTGATAATATTAAATTAATGGAAGATGCAGGTGCAGGTGCTGTTGTTATGCACTCGCTATTTGAAGAACAATTAAACTTAGAAAAATCCGCACTTTATCATCATTTAAGCCATGGTACAGAAAGTTTTGCAGAAGCCTTAACCTATTTCCCAAATATTGCTAATTTCCGAGTCGGACCAGAAGAATATTTAGACCATATTCGCAAAGCTAAAGAAAAGGTGGATATTCCCATTATTGCTAGTTTGAATGGTTGTTCCGTCGGTGGTTGGACTAAATATGGTAAACTCATCCAAGAAGCAGGAGCATCAGCACTAGAATTAAATATTTACTATGTTCCCACTAACCCAGATTTAAGTAGTAACAATATCGAGCAAAATTATCTTGATATTCTCACATCTGTTAAAGCCGCCGTTACTATTCCTGTAGCCGTAAAACTCAGTCCTTACTTTACTAATACTGCAAATATCGCCAAACGTTTAGATCATGCCGGGGCTGATGGATTAGTATTATTTAATCGGTTTTATCAACCAGATATTAATTTAGAAAATTTAGAAGTCGAACCTCATGTACTTTTAAGTACCCCCCAAGCCATGCGTTTACCCCTGCGCTGGATAGCCATTCTCTATGGTCATATTCAGGGTAGTTTGGCTGCAACTAGCGGTATTCATAATGCCTATGATGTGATCAAAATGTTAATGGTGGGAGCAAATATAACTATGTTGTGTTCTGTATTATTACGAGAGGGAATTAACCATATTCAGTGTTTAGAAAAAGACCTACGGGAATGGATGAAAACCCATGAATATGAATCTGTAAAGCAAATGCAAGGTACTATGAGCCAGTTAAAATGTCCTAATCCTAGTGCTTTTGAACGCGCTCAATATATGAAGGCTTTGCAAACCTATAACCCGGATTCGGGTAGAGTTTATACACCATCTTAGTCCTGACTCCTGACTGGGCGCAGACCCTGCGCCCCTACTTATGAAAAAACGTATCGGTATTCTTACAAGTGGTGGTGATTGTCCTGGGCTAAATTGTGTGATTCGCGCGGCTGTGAGTCATGCCACAAGGACTTATGATTGGCAGGTAGTGGGTATCCCTTACGCCACCCAAGGGTTGCTAGAACGGAAAACAGTGCCGTTAAGTATACATGGTTGGGATTTACGCGGCATTGACCCTTTGCTAAATATGGGGGGAACGGTTTTAGGTAGTATTAATAAAGGAGATACTTTAGCTCATGCTGATGAAATATTAGCCGGCTATGAAGCGATCGCTTTAGATGCTTTAATTATTGTCGGTGGAGATGGTAGTTTAGATATTATTCATCAACTATCAGTTTTAGGTAATTGGAATTTAATTGCTATCCCCAAAACCATTGATCATGATGTCGCCTTTACAGAACGTGCAATCGGCTTTGATACGGCAGTTAATACCATTGTTGATGCCATTAACCGACTCATATTTACCGCTGCTAGTCATGACCGGGTAATGATTATCGAAGTTATGGGACGCAACGCTGGACACTTGGCTTTACACTCAGGAATTGCCGGCGGCGCTGATGTGATTTTAATTCCCGAAGTCCCCTATACTATTCAAGGAATATGTAATCATCTGACCGAATTACGCGAACAGTGGCAAAAAAAATTCGCCATTATAGTTGTTGCTGAAGGTATATCTGTTTGTACAGAAGATGCCAATAATCCTTCTACTTGCACAACTGCTAAATGTGGTCAAGGTCAATATATTGCCGAAAAAATTGCCAATTGTAGTCATCACCTGATTGATACCAGAGTTTCTGTATTAGGACATATTCAGCGCGGTGGTATCCCCTCAGCTTTAGACCGTCTCACAGCTACCATGTTTGGTAAAGTTGCCATTGATTTAATTGCCCAAAATCAATATGATCAAATGTTAGCTTGGCAAAATGGAAAGGTTGTCACTTTCCCCATTCAAGCCGTGATAGATAATAATCCCTCTCTTGTTAATCCTCAAGGTGATTTAGTCCAAACCGCTCGGTCTTTAGGTATATATATTGGTGAATAAAGTGACAGGTAATGGGTAATGGGTAATGGGTAATGGGTAATAGAAAGATAAATAATCTCCCCAACTCCCCCAACTCCCCCCACTCCCCCAACTCCCCCAACTCCCCCAACTCCCCCCACTCCCCCAACTCCCCCCACTCCCCCAACTCCCCCCACTCCCCCAACTCCCCCAACTCCCCCAACTCCCCCAACTCCCCCAACTCCCCCAACTCCCCCAACTCCCCCAACTTCCCCA
>NZ_JAAVWA010000041.1:0-37871 GCF_017355725.1 Anabaena sp. 54 | reverse complement strand
GCCAGAGGCAATGGCTAAAAAATAGTTACTTTGTACTATATTTTGAATTCCAAAATCGGGGCTAATACTTTATTTTTTTCAAAATGAGAATTGCTGGATATTTTCGATAACACTACAGGGCGTGGCGCAAGATATGATAGCAAAGGTAATTTTATGGGATTTCTTGAGCCATGAATAACTTCAAAATACTGTTGTCAAGCGATCCGAATTATGAGCAAGTCGTTGCTGAAATCTATTACGCTGATAAATACGTGGGATTAATCAATCAAGATGATCCTCAAAATCTGCTTTTTATATTACCTGTAGATTGCGAAAGCTCTGTTCTTGCTCAAGAAATACCATTGAATATTTTACTTGAAGCTATAAAAGCTGCCGTTGAAAGGCTTGGTCGCAGGTAGTAAGATCACTTTTTGGGATGTGGGAGGGAGATCGCTTTTTGGGGTGTGGGAGAGCGATCGCTGTTTTGGGGGTGTGGGAGGGCGATCGCTTTTGGGGATGTGAGGGGGCGATAGCGAAGCGCTGCTGCAAGCAGTTCGCTTTTGGGATGTGAGAGTGCGATAGCGAAGCGCTGCTGCAAGCAGTTCGCTTTTTGGGGGTGTGGGAGTGCGATAGCGAAGCGCTCCGTAGGAATCGCTTTTAGGGATATGGGAGGTGCGATCGCTTTTGGGGATGTGAGAGGGCGATCGCTTTTGGGGATGTGAGAGGGCGATAGCGAAGCGCTGCTGCAAGCAGTTCGCTTTTTGGGGATGTGGGAGTGCGATAGCGAAGCGCTGCTGCAAGCAGTTCGCTTTTTGGGGGGTGTGGGAGGGCGATAGCGAAGCGCTGCTGCAAGCAGTTCGTTTTTTGGGGTGTGGAGGTGCGATCGCTGTTTTGGATGTGGGAGGTGCGATCGCTTTTGAGATGTGGGAGTGCGATCGCTTTTTTGGGAATGTGGGGGGGCGATAGCGAAGCGCTGCTGCAAGCAGTTCGCTTTTTGAGGATGTGGGAGGGCGATCGCTTTTTGGAATATCGGAGTGCGATCGCTTTTTGGGGATGTGGAGGGCGATAGCGAAGCGCTGCTGCAAGCAGTTCGCTTGTTGGGGATGTGGAAGTGCGATAGCGAAGCGCTCCGTAGGAATCGTTTTTTGGAATCGCTTTTTCGTCCATGTTGGTGTGGGCTTTTCCCATTTTCTTCGATTCAGATTAGAATGAAGATAATATTCAGATTCAGTATTCAACACTTCTTGTAAGAGAATTACTAATCATGACTCAACTAGAAATAAATCAATTCCAGTCTAATCTGACTAAATATCTTGACTTGGTAATCAAAGGAGAGAAAATCATTATTACACAAGATAATAAACCAGTGGCAGAAATTTCCCCAATTCAACGCCCATTGAAACGAGGTAGTGCTAAAGGAAAAGTGTGGATATCATCAGATTTTAACGAACCTCTCGAAGACTTTAAGGATTATATAGAATGAAATTATTATTGGATACCCAAATAATTATTTGGTTCGTTAACGATGATCCGCAACTGAATGATCATCTAAAAGATTTAATCGAAGACAAAAACAATACCATTTATTTAAGTATTGCTAGTCTTTGGGAAATGTCTATTAAATATAATTTAGGAAAACTAAAATTTGAGAGGTCATATCAAGAGTTTGTTGAGTTAGAAATTATCCAAAGTTGTATCAATTTACTTGACATCAAAGTAAACCACCTTTATGTTCATTCCCATTTGCCATTGCATCATAAAGACCCCTTTGATCGGCTCATTATTGCTCAATCCATAGCCGAAAATATTCCTCTCATCTCCGTTGATTCTATTTTTTCGCAGTACCCTGTAACAATAATCAATTAACTAGTACGATAGCGAAGCGCTCCGTAGGAATCGCTTTTTTGGGATGTGAGGGTGCGATCACGATAGCATCCCTACAGCTATTTCTGTGTTAAACTCAGGATTTTCTAACGTCAACTCAATATAATAATGAAATCAAAAATTTACATTGAAACAAGTGTTCCCAGCTTTTACCATGAAATTCGGACTGAACCGGATATGATAGCGCGTAAAGAATGGACTCGTTTTTGGTGAAATAACGTCAAACAAAAATATGAACTGGTTACAAGTATTGCAGTTTTAGATGAACTTAACAAAGGAAATTTTCCTAATAAAGAAGAAGTAATTCAACTTATAAATGATATCCAGTTGATAGATATCGAGCCGGAAATTGCTGAAATTGTGCAAACCTATATTCAAAATCAGGTTATGCCTAATGATCCTTTAGGCGATGCTCTCCATCTTGCCATAGCATCCTATCATAAATGTGATTTCTTGTTAACATGGAATTGTCGTCACTTAGCTAACGCTAACAAGTTTGGACATATTAGACGAGTGAATGTTATGCTATGCTTATATGTCCCTGCATTCGTGACACCTTTAAAATTAATGGAAGATAACTAATGATTACTATTGATGATTCCGTACTGCAAAAAATTCGAGAAATTCGTCATCAAATTTCTGAAAATAATCAGCATAATCCGCATAACTTAATTAAGTATTATCTAGAATTACAGCAACAATACAAAACAAAAAAATCTAAATTAAGCACTCAATAATTTTATGCTTGTTTAGTGCGTAAGCGTTGCGCTCCGCAGGAATCGCTTTTTGGGATGTGGGAGGGCGATCGCTTTTGGGGATGTGGGAGGTGCGATCGCTTTTTGGATGAGGGAGGGCGATCGCTTTGATAATGAGGGTTTTGGAGGTGCGATCGCGCTCTTGTTCCCCCCTTAGTAAGGGGGGTTAGGGGGGATCAACTCCTCAATTAATGCGACAATACCCGTGAAATTATGTAAGACATCCTCATTATTAAATCTTATGACTTTTAAACCATAACCTTGTAAGATTTCCGTTCTTTCTTGGTCGTATTTTTGAGCATTTTCGGCGTAATGACTATCGCCGTCAATTTCAATAACTAACTTCAATTTTGGGCAATAAAAATCAACAATAAAGTTATCTATAGGGCGTTGTCTATGAACTCTATATTTGAAGTCCCTTAGATAATCATACCAGATTTTTTTCTCTGCTAAAGTCATATTTTGTCTTAACTCTTTAGCTCTCGATACCAAATTTTTATTGTATGGTAGATAATTCATTTTGATCCCCCCAACCCCCCTTACAAAGGGGGGCTTTTTGACTGCTATTTTACTCTAATGTTATTTGATATTTTAAACTCATATTGCGATCGCGCAAATTCCGACTTGTCAAATTACTTTTAGGAGATGTGAGGGGCGATAGCGAAGCGCTCCGTAGGAATCGCTTTTTGGTGATGTGGGAGTGCGATAGCGAAGCGCTGCTGCAAGCAGTTCGCTTTTTGGATGTGGGGGCGACCTCTGTTTAGGAATGTGGAGGTGCGATAGCGAAGCGCTGCTGCAAGCAGTTCGCTTTTTGGGGGTGTGGGAGGCGATAGCGTTCGCGGAGCGTCCCGGAGGGAACTAGCGCTGCTGCAAGCAGTTCGCTGTTGGGGATGTGGGGGCAATCACTATTTGTCACTGTTTTAGATAAAATATAATTTAAGATGACCAAGTAAAGACAAAAGTAAAA
This sequence comes from Anabaena sp. 54, assembly GCF_017355725.1. Taxonomy (NCBI): domain Bacteria; kingdom Bacillati; phylum Cyanobacteriota; class Cyanophyceae; order Nostocales; family Nostocaceae; genus Anabaena; species Anabaena sp. 54. The sequence goes on along the minus strand of NZ_JAAVWA010000041.1, from coordinate 34,286 downwards.
ACATGATGACAGGAACAACTTTTGCAGAAATCCTAGAAGCTGCGGATAAATTAGTACCCGAAGATCAGGAAAATTTAATTCAGATTTTACAGAAACGACTACGAGATCGCCGAAGAAATAGTCTAGTGAAAGATGTTCAGGAAGCACAAAAAGAGTTTGCAGAAGGTAAATGTCGGCCTGTTACTCCTGCACAACTGATGGAGGAACTTCTTTCGTGAGTTTTGTTTTATTACGTTCCAGTGCATTTATTCGTTCAGCCCGAAAAATTTTAAAAAAACAACCAGAAATCACTGAAAATTTTCAAAGTATTCTGGAGTTATTATCTACAGATCCATTTCATCCACGCCTAAAAACTCATAAATTAAAAGGAGATTTACAAGATTCTTGGGCTTGTAGCGCAGGATATGATTTGAGAATTATTTTTACATTTGTTGAACATGAAGAATCACAAGCAATCCTGTTAGAGTCAGTCGGTACTCATGATGAAGTTTACTAACTGTGATAATTGGATTAGAGCGATCGCTTTTTGGGGTATGGAGGGCGATAGCGAAGCGCTGCTGCAAGCAGTTCGCTTTTTGGGATGTGGAGGTGCGATAGCGTTCGCGGAGCGTCCCGGAGGGAACTAGCGCTGCTGCAAGCAGTTCGCTTTTTGGGGGTGTGGGAGGCGATAGCGAAGCGCTGCTGCAAGCAGTTCGTTTTTTGGGATATGGGAGGGCGATAGCGAAGCGCTGCTGCAAGCAGTTCGCTTTTTGGGGTGTGGGAGGGCGATCGTCCCAGTGCTGACTTGTCAGTTCGCTCTCAATGGAGAAATTTTTGGAATTAAATTAATCTGTTAAAATTTGTTCAGGTAAACAACTCCAAATGTAAAATCAATGAAAATTAAAGCTATTATTTATCCTGCCCAAGAAGGGGGTTACTGGGCTGAAGTACCTGCACTTCCTGGTTGTATAACAGAAGGGGATACAATGGAAGAATTAATTAATAATCTTCAAGATGCTATACAAGGTTGGCTAGAAGTAGCAAATGAAATTCAAAAACCAGATCCAATCTCACAAGTGATTGAAATTGCAGTATGAAATCAATTTCTGGGAAAAAATTATGTAAAATTGTTGAGAACAAAGGTTGGATTCTCAAAAAAATTACAGGCAGTCACCATATTTATGAAAAACCTGATGAAAGTAAAATTATTGGTTCTTCGGTTATTTTTATGGAAAACCTGGTTCAAAATCATTGAAAGCCTTATTCTGTAGGCATTTCATTGAAAATATGGAAATAATTGTTTATAACCCTTGTCCCGTAAGGGTTTTGTTATCATCAATCCTCAATCACCATAAAAGAGACGCAAGAGCCAAATTATTTCTATTCCTGTACATAGAAATCAAGATTTAAAACTTGGGACTTTAAAATCAATCATGAAGATAGCTGAATTGGTAGAAGATGTAGAAGATGATTTGTAATTAATGTTTGTTGTGTAGGCTATAACATACGTTAGTCTTAGAGGGCGTTTGAAAACTTTACCGAAGGCGATCGCTGTTTGGGGATATGCGATCGCTTGTAATAATGTTATAATTACTGAGTCTAAAATTTAATTATATGTATGGAATTTGAATGGGATACACAAAAAGTCTTCACTCTTGCCTCTTGCCTTTTGCCTTGCCATAACGACAATTTTCAACGCCAACCTACTTAGCGCTGCTGCAAGCAGTTCGCTGTTTTGGGGATGCAGGAATTTAGGAAAGCGATCGCTGTTAAAATTAAAGAGGTTTGAGAAGGCATAAAGCTATGACTATTGCAGCAATTAAACCCACAACCATCGAAGAATTTTTGCAATTGCCAGAAACAGAACCTGCTTCTGAATTTATTCATGGACAAATCAAACAGAAACCTATGCCTCAAGGGGAACATAGCCAACTTCAGATCAATCTATGCGAAACTATTAATCAAATTACTAAACCTCAAAAAATTGCCAAAGCTTTTCCAGAACTACGCTGTGTTTTTGGTGGATTAGCAATCGTTCCAGATATAGCTGTATTTCGTTGGGAGCGAATCCCTCGGTTGCCATCAGGACGGATTGCCAATCGTTTTGAAATCCATCCAGATTGGGCTATTGAAATTCTCTCTCCCGATCAGAGATATAAACAAGTCCTAGCCAAATTACTACACTGTGCTGAGTATGGTACTGAGTTGGGTTGGTTGCTTGATCCTGAAGATGAGAGTATTTTAGTAGTAGATAGCGATCGCCGAGTTAGGGAACTTAAAAATAGCGATCACTTACCAGTTATTACAGGGGTTGAATTAGATATAACCGTTCAAGAAGTTTTTAGCTGGTTAATTTTTTGAGAGGATCGCTGTTTGGGAGGATGTGGGGGGCAATAGCGCAAGCGCTGTTTCTTGGATGCGGCTTTTGTCAGTTCGCTGTTTGGGGTGTGGTAGAGCGATAGCGAACGCGAGTGCGTCCCGGAGGGAACTAGCGCTGCTGCAAGCAGTTCGCTTTTTGGGGATAAGAGTCAAAAAAGGCTATAATCATAGTTGTACCTAACTATGTACAACTCTAGCCATGAACATCGTCAACTTTAGCGAAGCAAGAAACAATTTTAAATCCGTACTAGATACAGTGGCCAATGATAAAAACTGTACCGTCATTGTTAGAAGAGATGCGGAAGATGCTGTAGTCATGTCTAAAAGTTATTATGACAGTCTGATGGAAACAGTTTATCTGTTAAAATCCCCTGCTAATGCTCAACATTTAGAAGAAGCGATCGCCGAATACAAAGCAGGGAAAACACAAGAACACGATTTAATCGATGCGTAAATTAGCTTGGGGTAGTAAAGCGTGGAAAGATTATCTTTATTGGCAATCTCAAGACAAGAAAACTTTAAAAAGAATCAATCAACTTATCCAAGATACTTTATCAGATCCCTTTGAAGGAATCGGTAAACCCGAACCTTTGAAAGAGAATTTGTCAGGTTTTTGGTCTCGCCGTATTGATGAAACAAATCGTCTTATTTATGCTATCGATGATGATTATCTGACAATTATTTCATGTCGCTATCATTACCAAGAATAATCAGTGCGTGGGCGTTGCGCTGCTGCAAGCAGTTGGCTTTTGGGGTGTGGGAGTACGATAGCGTTCGCGGTAGCGTCTAGAAGAGATAGCGCGACCTAGTAATCGCTTTTTGGGGATGTGGAGGTGCGATAGCGAACGCGAGTGCGTCCCGGAGGGAACTAGCGCTGCTGCAAGCAGTTCGCAAGGGTTGTGATTGCTTCCCTTCCCTCGCAATGACTGTAAATATTTTTGTCCAATTACTTATGAGCCTTTTCAAAAATTATTCTTAATAAGGGTTAAAGAATCGCTGTTGTGGTGAATATGAGAGCGATTAACTGTTACCAAAAACTATTAACATTCACAAACTCATACCCTTGTTCTAATAATTTGGGAATCAAAATATTAATAGTTTCCGCCACATCTTTGCCACCAAAATAGCCATCATGCAAGACAATTAATGAACCGTTTTTAACTTGCTTTATAACTCGATTTACCACAACATTTACACCAGGATGAACCCAATCTTCAGGAACTACACTCCACATCACTGGACGATAATTCCACTGTTGAAATAATTGTAATGTTTGAGGTGTGAAAAAACCGTTGGGAGGACGCACATCTCGTACTTGTTCGGGGGTTAAATTACAAGCATTATAAATAGCAACTTGGGTTTTTTCTAAACTTTGTTTGAGTTGGGTTGACGAAAGTAGGGGAAAAGAATCATGTTCATATCCATGTAGTCCGATCCAGTGTCCTTGTGTGCTAACTGTTTTCGCAGTTTCTGAAAACCGATTCACACAATTTCCTAACCAGAAAAAACTAGCGGTAATGTTATAACGCTTTAAAACCGATAATACTTGGGGTGTGTATTGGGGATGAGGTCCATCATCAAAGGTAAGGGCGATAGTTTTACTGTTCGAGTTTCCACACCATAGACAATGGGGAAAGGTGGGTTGGAGAAGCCGATAAACAAGGGGAAATAGAGGTGCAAATTCCATTGTTAAAAATATCTTTGTAACAAAAACTGTAACAACAACCTAATTTATGATCACACTGGTTTAAATTGGTAAAAAATCTGCGGGTCATCCCTGAACGGAAAATGACGTTGTGCAAAGATATTCGAGATTATCAAATTCTTTTTTTGAGTTTATTTCTGATTTTGGGAATTGCGACGCGAGACTGGACATTACATCCAGAATTTATTGGTGTGGCGATCGCCTCTTGCATTATAACTCAAATTATCTGCTCATTGCTCACTAAATCTGAAAAGACAATCCCAGTAATTAATATCCGTAGTCCCCTAATTACCTCTTTGGGACTGAGTTTATTACTACGCGCTGATCATTGGTCAACAATGGCTTTAGCTGGATTTGCAGCCATAGCTAGTAAATTTATTTTCCAATTTGGGGAAAAGCATTTTTTCAACCCTGCTAATTTTGGCATTATTGCCGTTCTTACCCTCACTAATGATGCTTGGGTATCCCCAGGACAATGGGGAGAAGAATGGTGGTATGCGTTGTTATTTGTGGGGACTGGAGGCATGATTTTACAGCGTATTGGTCGTTGGGATACTACCGCCGCTTTTCTAGGTGCTTATTCCCTCCTAGCAGCCATCAGAAATATGTGGTTAGGTTGGACTTGGGACGTTTATTTTCATCATTTAATGAGTGGATCTTTACTGTTATTTTCTTTATTTATGGTGACAGATCCGCGTTCAATTCCCAACGCCCCCATGAGTAGAATTTTATGGGCAATATCTATTGCTTTATTAACATTTATTTTGCGAAATTTCTTCTTTATTCCCACCGCTGTTTTTTGGGCTTTATTTGCCCTCGCACCCTTAACTATTTTCCTAGATAGATTCTGGGTTACACCGAGATTTTCTTGGTGGCAGCAACCAGAATTATCAGCAGAAAAATAACCAATCAACTATCATTAATTAAGGATCAAAATGCAACTTTTACGCCTATTCATGCCCTTAATTTCTGCACTTTTAGCAGTGCTGTGTTTTGTGCCTACAGCTTGGGCTTTTTGTGGTTTTTATGTGGCTAAAGCTGATACAAAACTCTATAATCAAGCTTCACAAGTCATACTAGCAAGAGATGGAAATCGTACCGTCTTAACAATGGCTAATGATTTTCAAGGTGATGTTAAAGATTTTGCCGTTGTTATTCCCGTTCCCACTGTTTTAAAAAAAGAACAAGTTCATGTAGCCCAAGCGAAAATTATTGAACGATTAGATGCTTTTAGCGCCCCCAGATTAGTTGAATATTTCGATTCTGACCCCTGCGCTCAAGATAATATAATGACGGATATGCCAGCACCACAAGCAGCAGCAAGAATGAGAGGTGCAGAAAATAGCATGAAGAAAGATAGCAGTTTAGGTGTGACTGTTGAAGCCAAATTTAATGTTGGTGAATATGATATTGTCATCTTGAGTGCTAAAGAATCTGGTGGACTAGAAATTTGGCTAAATCGCAATGGTTATAAAATTCCTAAAGGTGCAAAGGAATTACTAAAACCCTATATTCGTTCTTCAATGAAATTCTTTGTTGCTAAAGTCAACTTAGATAAATTTGCCGAATCAGGTTATCAATTACTGCGTCCTTTGCAAATTTCCTACGAATCACTAAAGTTTATGTTACCGATTCGTTTAGGAATGATTAATGCTACCAAAGAACAAGATTTAATTGTTTATATTCTCTCACCCCAGGGACAGGCAGAAATTACTAATTATCGCACTGTTAAAGTTCCTTCCGATGTAAATATTCCTATTTTTGTGAAAAATGAATTTGGTGATTTTTATAAATCCATGTTCCAAACTTCCTACACCAAAGAAGATAAAAAAGTTGGCTTTTTGGAATATGCTTGGGATATGAGTAGTTGTGATCCTTGTTCTGCTGAACCACTCAATAATGAAGAATTAAAACAAGCGGGTGTGTTTTGGTTGGATAATAATAGCAGTGATAAACCAGTATCTCCCAGTTTTCGTTCTCGTTTTCCTAGTAGTAGTGTTTTCATTACTCGCTTGCACGTGCGCTACACCAGAAATAAATTTCCTGAAGATTTAATGTTTCAAGCAACTTCACAACGAGATTCTTTTCAAGGACGTTATATTTTACAACACCCATTTACAGGTAATCTCGAATGTAGTGCAGGAAGACAATATAAAAGTTCATTAAATCAGCGATTTGAAAAAGAAGCGCAAACTCTAGCTAGACTTACCAACTGGAATATTCAAAACATTCGCCAAAAAATGCAATTATCTGTGGGAAATATTTCCACTTATTGGTGGGATAATTTCTTAGCTTGGCTGGGGCTATAAATCTCTTTTATAGCATACCTAAATCCCCAATTTTTTGAATAAGTCGGGGATATTTTTAAATGCTTGATTCTGCGGCTGTGCGAATTAGTTTTTTACGTTCATCAATGAAATGGCTTATTTCTAGGGCAAATTTCGGATGGTGTTGGGTTAAATGAGCGATCGCAGTGGGAGTAATCCTGATCACTGATGCCGTTCGGATGACAGTCGCAGAAACAGGGCTAGGTTCAATAGTAAAAAATACCATTTCCCCTAAAAAGTCCCCTTCAGATAAATAGGTAATCTCCTGTTCTTGACCAGATTGATCATTGACTGACAGCAAAACCTGACCACTTAAAAGAATATAAAATGCCTGATCAAATGCACCAGCTACCACAATTTTTTCCCCAATCCCAAATAACTCTACTGTTGTATGTGGCGTTAGATATTGAATGCTTGTCTCATCCAAATGGGTAAAGAGAGACTGCGATCGCAATATCTTCGTTAAACCTTCAGGAGTGCTATGGGGATTAACAGACGGTTCGTTAATCTTGTATTCCATCTTATCTGCAAAGGGAACATGAAGACGATGGCGACGAATGGCATAGTAGGCTCGACTCCAAAATGTATTTTCAATTTCCTCGAACTGACCGTAATTCGCGATAAAGAAGCGAATTTCGTACTCAATACAAGTATTTTTATAAACTTGGGGATTAATTTGGGGTAACGGGTAAGTGCGAATCCCATCTATGGAGAGAGCAACTTCCAGGAGTGTTTGCTGCACCAAATCGGGATGATCTTGATAGGAAAATAGCATCCTCAAACGGATAGCATGGAGAGGATCGAGAAGAGTAAAATTACAAATATTCTCCTTGCCTAAATTGCTGTTGGGAATAATGATAATGTCCCGATCAATAGTTTTTAGGCGTACTGCTCGCCAGTTTATTTCAATCACTTCTCCTTGTAAATTGCCTATTTGAATCCAGTCACCTACTTTAAATGGATTTTCAATAATTAGTAAAAAACCGGATACTAAATTGCTGAGTGTATCCTGCAAAGCTAAAGCCATGACCAGAGAACCAACCCCTAGTGCCCCCACAACTTTGGTTAAATCAACGCCCCACACGTTGGACAGCACATAGCTAAAAATACTGATAAATACTATAGCACGGAGCAACTGGAATAATAGATTAGGAACATGAACTTGCCAAAGTCGTTGTTGTTTGTCTGTTGCTAAAATCGTATTCAACAGTAAGAGCAAAATATAAAGAAGGGCAATGGCAAATAAATTGGCGATGATCCGCAGGGCAAGGGCATCTTTTGGGACTAAAAAAAAGTGACCCATAATCAGCCAGAGGGCTAAAGGCGGTAAAAGCAGATTGCGCGTGGCGTTAAAAAGCTTTGCTAGAGGGTTTTTATGGCGTTTACATTGTTCAGTCAGTTCACCCAACCCAATCACAAGCAAGGGTAAACCAATGATGATGCCTAGTCCTTGGAGTAGGATTAATTGATCATTTGGTAGGTTGAATAGGTTGCTCAAGGTTTGCATTTGTGTCTAATTTTTGGGGTTAAAGATATTATCGTCTGCATCGAAATCGAAACCAGGGGTAATATCGCTGAAGAGACTGCTCATATCCGCTTTACCAAGCCCCCAGGTTGGCAGATGGGATTGGTCTTCTAATTTAATGGTTTGATCGGGCTGAAAGGAGAAAATTTCTTGCACGCGATCGCATACAGCTTGTGTCACCCGAATGGTGTTGGCTTGTGTCTGTTGGGACAATTGATTGGCAATTCGGATAGGTTCTCCCCAGATGTCATACTGAAATTTTTTCTGCCCAATCAGAGCGGCTGTGATTGAGCCAGTATGGATACCAATGCGTAAACTAAAGTTGAGACTATATTTCTGATTTACCTCTTTAATCAGGTTCAAAGCATCCTGGGCAAATTCTACACTCCGTTTGACGTGATCTATGCGGGGTTTGGTTAAACCACAGGCAGCAATATAGCGATCTCCAAAACAATTTAACCTTTCTATATCTGCCCGATCTGCTTTCTCATCTAGTAAACCAACCCATTCATGAAAACTATTAACAACCGTTTTATTCCCGCGTTCCTCGGTAGCTTTTTGCAAGTCCAGAATTTGCATCACAATGATAGTTACCTGTGCGAATTGATCAACAATGGGGGTTTCTCCTTGTCGCCACCGTTCCATTGTTAGACGCGGGAGAATGTTTAACAATAGAATTTCGTTTTCTTGCTCTTTTTGCGTAACGGTTGCGGTTATTTGGCGAATTTGCCCCACCAAGCCATTGAAAATTTTTGTTAGTTCGCTGATTTCATCCTGGAAAGTAATTTCTAATTCCGTACTTAAATCAGCAGATTGAGGATTCTGCGATCTTTGAATCATCAAATCAATAGGCTTCATAAATCTCTGAGATGCGATGGTGGCATACAGAGTTACCAGCAAAATCAGAATAATAGTAGCAAACAGGATATAATTTTGCAAAGAACGAATGGGTGCATAGACCTCAGACAATGACATCTCGGAAATAATCCCCCAATTGACACCCTGAATATTCAGGGGAGCGTAAGAACTGAGGACTTGTGAACCTTGATAACCTTTAATAATCTGCGTTCCTGACTTGCCTTGTACTGATTTTCTCGCGCCATTGGTTTCGATAGAATGAAGTAACAAGGAAGTTTTTAGTTGTTCAATCAAACGGATAGTTTTTGATCGCACTCCGTTTTGATTCAAAACATCCAGGTACTTAGTGGGGTTTTCAATTAACAGCCGAGCCGCAGAGCGCAAGCGCAAATCATCACCTACCACATAAGTTTCTCCTGTATCTCCTAGTCCATCCTGTTTCCATTGGCGATCGCCAGTCAAGACTCGATTAATCTCATCTATAGGTAACTGGATGGCCAGAATTCCCACCCGTTTTGTGCCATCGTAAATAGAACCTGCCAAGAAAGCAGCAGGAGCATTATAGGAAGGACGGTAAAACTGGAAATCTACCAATTGAGTAGCGCCACGATCCGGATTATCCCGGACTTGTTTCACCACCTGAGCGAGATTACTATTGCGATAAGTTCCAGTATAAAGATTGCTAGAAAAATCAGTTTCTTTATAAACCGTATAGACAACATCACCAGTTTCGGGATTAATTAAAAACAAGTCATAGTAACCAAATCGTTTAATTAAATTGCGAAAGAAACTGTGATATCTAGCATGAATTTGACTATATTTGCTATTATCTTGTGCCTGATCTAATTCATCTTTTTTGCCAACTGGGTGGGAATTATTAGCAATGTAGTGATATTGCAAATAACGAGATTCTGGACTAGTCGGGCGATAGGTTTCAAAAATAGGTGTACCTGCAATATTCTTTGCCAATCGCGGTAAAAATTCCTGATTGTAATAACTCTTGATCGCCTGATCTTGTCCGGCGGAAATTGATTGCTGCTTGAGTTGCTGAAATTCCTGATCAAATTCAGTCATCGCTGACCCTACCATGCCGTTTTCACACAATGTTTCAATTTGGTTGTGTAATGTTTTGAAATAGGCTTCGACTTGATAGGCTTTAGAAGAGCGAACACTCGTTAATTGATTAAAAATCCGTTCGGTAATAATCTCCTGGGACTTACTCCAACTGAGGTAGGCCACCACTAGAATTGATCCTAAACTGGCAATCAAAAGCATGATTTGCAGCTTTGATTTAACACTGAGATGTTTCAATTGTAACACTATTAACTCCAAAATTCATAACCATTTGCGTAAATACCCGTGCCAATCTTCCTAACTCATCTTGGCGAGCCATAACCACATTTAATCACTCAGGTTGGCAACTATTATTCTTAACAGAAATAGCCGCTGCAATAACTAGGCATAGTTCAATTTGCAGAAATTAAAGCCTCCTCCATGGGTTTACGTTCGGTCACATCTGGGATGGTGAGAACAGCGGCACTATCCCCATTTTCCGTTTCCACAAAAAGACGATCTTGTTTGGGATCAAGTTCCTGAATTAGCTTGAGGTTTTTGTAACGGTTAAACATTTTTAAATCATCCCATAACTAGGCATAGTTCAATTTGCAGAAATTAAAGCCTCCTCCATGGGTTTACGTTCGGTCACATCTAGGATGGTGAGAACAGCGGTACTATCCCCATTTTCCATTTCCACAAAAAGACGATCTTGTTTGGGATCAAGTTCCTGAATTAGCTTGAGGTTTTTGTAACGGTTAAACATTTTTAAATCATCCCATTTATTTATTCACTTCTAATAACTGAGAATTTTCTAATCTTGACATCCACTTTTCTAAATAGATCTGATTATTTTTTTGCTCAGATAAATCTTGAGTATCTAAAGGATAAGGTAAAAGTCCTAAAATTGCGGCGCTAGTTACACAAAACATAGACTTTTGGAAACTCATACAAATTTGCACTCGCAAATCATCTTCACCCCGAAGACTGCGACGATAAATATTATGTAAATATTCTGGGAGATAATGGCGCATATCCTGCATTAACAATGTGGGAGGAATACCTGCACCACCAATAGGTAAAGGATCTGCGTATAATGCACCATATTGAAATCGAGATAAATCTGGGGGAACTTGATATGCTTGTGCGTTTAAAGAAACTGTACCTAAAAATGGTGTGCCTCTAAAAAATACCGCTTCTACATAGGGAATTGCGGTATCTGCAAGGAAGGTTAACCCAACTGATTGAGGAATAAGATCATAAACTTTATCGCCAATTTTGACACTATATGTAATTGGTTTCATTGCATCTGCAACTAAAGCCAGTTTAATATGGTCTACAACTTGGGGAATTGTTTTAATTTCGCCGTTGTCATAGCGATCTGATAAATTCAGAAACATATCCGCCATGACTCGCCAAAATTGACCTAACCCAGTATAATAAGCAGAGACTCGTAACTGTTCTATCAAGAATTCGGGAAACAGTTCATTTACTCCCCAAATGAGGGGATTATATTTAAATTTAGCAGCAATAACAGCTTTAGCTCTATCGTGAAATTCTTGAGTATCTAAGTATGCGTCTAAACCGCCGCCACCATGCCACATCATGGCTTTCAGGCAATATTCCGCATATTCAAAATTAATCCGATCATGCCATAAATGGCGGAATAATTTGGCAACAGAAATATCGCCATCAAAATATTTAAAGAAGGGAAAAAATACTAAAAATTGATGTTCAGCAATGTAAATGAGGTTTTTAGAATAGGCATCTAAAACTATACCATAACTTTTGAGAATGCCAACAACTTCTAAAACGTTTTCGGGGCTATCTTTGAGTAATGCACCACCATTTTGTAAGCGTTGAAGATACTCAGCTAGGGGATTGTAAGCGGGCTTTTTTTCAGTTTTCATCATTAGTGTTTCTCCAGAAAGTATAAGGAAGGATTGAAGGGTAGGTCATAATTCAATTTAAACTAAAATAGAAGTTAATTAGTAAATAAAATATCTAATGTTATGGGTGTGTCTGAAAAAATTTCCCTTAATTTTAAACGCATTTTACTGCCGTATACACGACTAGATGTTGCTTGGCATATATCAGCATGAGAAATATCATTTTTATTACCTGTATCATAAACACAAAAAGCTTTTAGACCATCATTAGTTTTTACTGCTCTAATGTCGTGACAAGTTGCATAAATAACACCCTCAAAACCTTTACCTTTACCCCGTTTCTCATCTGACATTAGCTTGTATTGAACTTTTTTATTTAATTCTTCTATTGAGGAATAGGTTTTACGATTTACTGACATACCTTTATCTTGAGCATCAGTAAAGGCAGATGTGTTTACTCTTCCAGTTTGTTCATCTATATGAATTGGTGAATAAATTTGCCTCACTAATATTTCATTATTTTCTACAATGCCTGGAGAAAATTGACTAACTGATACATTTTCACAATTACATTGAGGGTCGTTTTGCTGGGCGAACTTACATCTATTAGATGTAACAGTATAAATCTCTGAACAACTCATAGAAAATTAAATTTTGGCGATTAAATTAATTAAGTTTCTGGGAAATTCAGTTTGTTTTTTAAGAGACACAGATTCTTCTCCAATTTCTAAATTACCATCTTTACCATAGTACCAAAATGTTCCATCACCTTCAAAACATATCTCAATATAGATACTGTCTTTTTCCCAATATAAACCAACTATCCCCGTACCACTTACCATTGGTTTAGGTAATGATATGTTATAATCATTCAAACGTTTAACTACAGAAATAGTTTCTTCAATTGTTTTTGATTTAGGCGCAATTCCTTCATAACCATCCCAATCATCAGGTAAAGAAAGATAATTACGTATTTTTGTAACTAATTGAACTAATTTTTGTAATTTGTTATGTCTGCTTTCCTCTTTTTCAAAAGCAACTACTTTATAGGAGTATTGATTTGTTTGCCATTGCTTAATATGAATGGGAGGATTTGGAATTTTAGTTTTATACAAGAATTCATAATTATCTCTTTTGCTGTTTTCTTGAATAAAAGAAGATATTTCACTTTCCAACTTTATGGTTAACATTTTTATTCTCCGTCACTTTCTTTTAAAGTTAAATTTGCCAATGTCTTAATAATTTCCTCTTTATGACTATCTATAGTATTAATAATTCCCTTTTCGTCAGTTTTAACTTGTGTTAAAAATCTAGCACATAATTTCAGTAAAGTAAGTGTTGGAATAGCTATCTGTACTTTTAATTCTTCTTCAGTTTCCTTTTGTCCATTATTTTCTGAAATATCTACTACAGAGTAAAAACTAAGTTTACTTATAGTTGGTCCAACCATAAGTCCCGCTCCATCAGCATATATTTCTAAGTTATCCGCTTTCATATAGAATACCCTTTAATTTTATTGAACAGGACTGCGTAATTTATGCAAATTCATTCACTTTTTTGATTATATCATATCAGAAACTTGTTGTTCAGATATATACTTTCATTGATAATTAGAGATTGGGATTAAGACATAGGGTGAGTTTTCCCAGTCTCCAATATCCATCGCTTAACTTTTGATTTTAGCTTTATCCAAAGACACGTTAGCTATTACATGATGATTATTCATTTTTACCATGGTGGTAATTGTGGCTTGGGTATAATAGACTAACCAATTGGGTTGAATACCAAAAATAACGATCGCTACTGCTAGAATGATGGCAGGGATGCGATCGCTCCAATACACACGAGGTAAGTTAGTAACTGCTGCTGATAACCGCCCAAAAAAGGCACGATTTAAGAGAATTAGGAAGTAAACCGCAGTTAAACCATTTCCGAGCATGGCTAATAATGTTTGGACGGGGAAAATGGCAAAACTGCCCCGAAAAACAATAAATTCGGAAATAAATCCCACCATTCCCGGTACACCAGCACTAGCCATGACGGCAAAAATCATTAAGCTACCAATCACTGGTAAACCTCGTTCTGGGTTAAGTAGTCCCCGAATGACATTTAAATCCCGACTACCAGCTTTTTTATAGACAACTCCCACCAACAGAAATAACATGGCGGATATTAACCCGTGACTAATCATTTGCATGACTGCACCCAAAACGCTGAGGGGTGTGGATGCGGCTGCTGCTAATAAGACATAGCCCATGTGACCGATAGAACTATAGGCTACCATTTTTTTCATGTCCGTTTGCGCGATCGCACAAGATGCCCCAAACAAAACACTAACTACTGCCCATGTGGCTAACCAAGGTGCTAAATAAGCCCAAGCATCTGGTAACAAATTCATCCCAAATCGCAGTAAGCCATAAGTCCCTAATTTTAATAATATCCCCGCCAATAGCACAGATATGGGTGTAGAGGCTTCAACGTGGGCATCTGGTAGCCAAGTATGGAAGGGAACGAGGGGAATTTTAATGCCAAATCCTACCAAAATTCCGGCAAGGAGTAAAATTTGGGTTGCTAAGGGTAGAGATTGGGCATTTAAGGTTGCTAGTCCAAAACTGGGAGAACCACTTAACCAAACCATCCCCAGGAAACTGGCTAAAATGACGATTCCTGAAAAAGCTGTATAAATCAGAAATTTTGTGGCTGCATAACCCCGTTTTTCTCCCCCCCAAATCGCAATTAGCAAATATAGGGGTATTAGTTCCAATTCATAAAACAGGAAGAATAATAATAAATCCTGTGCTAAAAATGCTCCTATCACCCCAGCACTTAAGAGCAGAATTAGAGAGTAATAAAATCTCGGACGTTGTTGGGATTCATCGCTGCTATAAATAGCAATACAAGTTAATAGTCCATTAAGAATTAGCAATGGTAGAGATAAACCATCTATACCCAGATTGTAGTTTAAGCCAATTGCATCTACCCAAGGTAGTGACTCAGCAAACTGTTGACCAATTTCTCCAGGGTTAAACTGAATTCCCAGGAAAATACTCCATAAGAAAATAATCACGCTAAAGACGAAAGCTATGATTCGCGCTAATTTACCAGAGATGGTAAAAGGATAGAAACCAATAAAAGCCGCACCAATTAACGGCAGTAAGATCAATGTACTGAGCATGAAAGTTAGGGAATAGAGGGCAGGTGACAGGGTACAGGTGACAGGTGACAGGTGACAGGTGACAGGGGACAGGGGATAGAGAATAGGGGACAGGTGACAGGTGACAGGTGACAGGGGATAGAGAATAGGGGATAGAGGACAGGGGACAGGGGACAGGGGACAGAGAATAGGGGATAGAGAATAGGGGGAGGGGGTAGGGAAAAATATTAATCTTGCTTTTTCCTCTTCTTTCTTAAATGTCACCTGTCACCTGTCAACTGTCACCTAGTTCCCTAAAAAGGTAATTTCTCGAATAAACCTAATGACAGACTAATTAGGAAACCAAGAATGCTAATAACGACAAGGATTGTTAGCATATAGCCTTGTGATTGACCAGAAATGCTGTATTTCAAACTTTGTCCGCTAAAAATCGCAGCAAAGCCGACTAAGTTGACTAGACCATCTACCAAAAAGCGATCGCTCCACGCGGATATCCTCGATAACAGCGCCACAGCACTTACAATCGTTAAGCGATAAATGCGGTCTATGTAAAAATCATAGCCTAATAAGTCTTGTATAAGTCGCCAAATCAAAATTCTCGATCTTGACCAAGCCTTGTGCAGATAAATTGTTGCGCCAATAGTCACCCCAGCAATGGTAGAAGCTACTAAAGATCCGACTACATACCAATCTAGGCTTTCCCAGCTAGGTAATAAATACCATTGCTGTAGCATCAGGGGTAATAATAGCGTCAGGATAGTTAAAGTCACCATTGGTAATGCCATTGGCCAGGCAACTTCTGGAGCGCGACGGGTTTTTGGTTGGGGTTGTCCCCAAAAAACTAACCGGAATACCCTAGTTAAATTCAAAGCCGTTAAGCCGTTAACTAAGATTAAAACCACAATTACCCAAGGGCTAATTTTTACTAAGCCGTCAGCCCAAGCTAACATTGCCCAAAAACTGCCCAAGGGTAATAGTGTTACCATACCTGCCGAACCGACTATAAAAGCTGTGGTAGTAGCTGGCATTTTTGACCACAAACCCCCCATTTCCGTTAGATCTTGGGTTTGGGTAGTGTAGATAACTGAACCAGAACTCATGAATAATAAGGCTTTGGCAATAGCATGACTCAGGAGTAACATTAACGCCACTCCACCTTGTTCCAAGCCTACCGCCAAAAATACTAATCCCATGTAAGCACTGGTGGAATGGGAGAGCGATCGCTTAATATCAATTTGGGCTAGAGATACCAATGTCGCCCCCACCGCTGTCATTACCCCCACAACCACCAAAGTATTTAAGGCAATAGGGGACAAATATAATAATGGTTGGACTTTGTAGAGGAAATAAGCACCTCCAGCTACCACCAACGAATTTCGCATCACCGAAGCTGGGTTGGGTCCCTCCATTGCCTCATCTAACCACAAATGCAGGGGAAATTGAGCGCACTTACCAGCAGGACCGGCAATTAAACCCAAACAGAGCAAGGTTGATGTCACAGGGTTTAAATCAGCGGTTTGCGCCCACTCATACAAATCCGAAAAGTTTAAGCTGCCCGCCAAAGTAGAAAGAGTCACCACAGCCATTAGCAGCAACAAATCACCTACCCGCTTCGTCAAGAAGGCATCTCGCGCCGCCGTCACTACCAACGGTTGAGCATACCAAAATCCCACCAGTAAATAAGTCGAAAGGGTGAGAACTTCCAGCAAAGCATAGCTGAGAAACAAAGAATCACTAATTGCTAGACCACTCAGAGCAGCTTCAAAAAATCCGACTAGACCAAAAAATCTGGCTAAAGACCAATCTTTTTCCATGTAGCCTAGTGCGTAAATTTGCGCCAATAGACTTAATCCAGTAATTAAAACTGTTGCCCCAACACTGACTACGGAAATTTCCAGAGCAAAAGATAATTGAAAATCAGCAGCTTGAAACCAAGTAATTACTAAATTTTCCTGTTCTCGATTCCAGATATCTTTAAATACTAAGAAACTATGGACAAAACCTAAGATGGTAGTCAATAAATTCAAGTAAGCCGCAGGTCTAGGTCCCGTACGCTGGATGATTCCTATACTCCAAGGCAAAGTCAAAATTGCCCCTAGTAAACTATAAAGAGGCACGAAGCAACTCGTTAAAAATAGAAACTCATTCATCTAATATTTTCCTTAACAACTCAGTTCCGATTCTCTTAAGCAGCCTTTAAATAATCATTTGCTCAAAAAACAATATCCTTGTGAAAATCTATGTTTTCTTAACTTTTTTTAGCTCAATATGCCTAAGCACATTTACTTTAGATTAGCCTATTATTGAGCCATTAAATATAATTTAACATCTTAGATATTCTAATAATTTTTGAACAACATTTTTTATTTTTCTGCTTTTTTTAAATTTGTTTTTTAAGTACGTTGGTAAAATTTGCAGATTTTTACCCACTGTTTATAGCCATAGCGAATCACAGGAAAGATATAGCCAGTAGCCCGTCCGTCCCATATATAGCACTCACCAATCCTCCTCATCAAAGAATTAGCTTGGGCTATGAACTATAGTAATTCTCAAAGTGATAAAGAAATTATAAAGCATAAGTTGTCACTCTAGGGATCAGTGAATTTTAATCTCATAAAAGACCGTATGAACTTTTGTTAACTTTTTTTAATATATTTTATTACAAACTATTATAGTAATTTATGTTGCCAGGGATGCCAAGGTTTCCTATGCTTAAATGTGGCAGTATTTTCGGATCAGGATGAGCATCCCCGTCCAAAATTTCCACCCATAGTTCTAATTCGATTAAATTTTGAGGAGTTCTGCGATGCCAATTGCAGTTGGAATGATTGAAACTAAAGGCTTTCCCGCAGTAGTAGAAGCTGCTGACGCAATGGTGAAGGCTGCCCGTGTGACTTTAGTAGGATATGAAAAAATTGGTAGCGCTCGCGTTACAGTTATTGTGAGAGGAGATGTTTCTGAAGTTCAAGCTTCAGTAGCAGCCGGCATTGAAGCAGCTAAAAGAGTCAACGGTGGTGAAGTGGTATCTACCCATATCATTGCTCGTCCTCATGAAAACCTAGAATATGTCTTGCCAATTCGTTATACAGAAGCTGTAGAACAGTTCCGGGCTTAGTCTAATTACTGTTTAAACGAAAAACATTAACAGGACTGCTTGCTTGAGTTTAAATCTGGTACAAGTAAAAATTTAATTTAAGGACAAAAACAAATGTCAATTGCAGTAGGAATGGTAGAGACTCTAGGCTTTCCAGCCGTAGTAGAAGCTGCTGATGCGATGGTAAAAGCTGCTCGTGTTACCTTGGTTGGTTATGAAAAAATCGGTAGTGGTCGGGTGACAGTTATCGTCCGTGGTGATGTTTCCGAAGTTCAAGCTTCCGTAGGTGCTGGAGTAGAATCAGTTAAGCGCGTCAATGGTGGACAGGTGCTATCTACCCACATTATTGCTCGTCCCCACGAAAACTTGGAATATGTCCTCCCCATTCGTTATACCGAAGATGTAGAACAATTCCGGGAAGGTGTTAACACAATCCGCCCTTTCGGTAGAAGACCATAATTAATAATGCAAATTGCCAGAGTTCGTGGCACAGTAACCAGCACCCAAAAAGATCCCAGTCTGCGGGGTGTGAAGCTACTAATGTTGCAATTAATAGATGAAAATGGCAATCTCCTGCCAGTATACGAGGTAGCCGCCGATAACAGTGTAGGGGCAGGAGTAGATGAGTGGGTACTTGTCAGTCGTGGCAGTGCTGCTCGTCAATTATCAGGTAATGAACAACGACCGTTAGACGCAGCAGTAGTGGCAATTATAGACACCATTTACGTTGAAGATCGTGTAATTTACAGCAAAAAAGACCAGTATAGATAGTCAGAACAGAGGCAAGAGGCAAAAGGCAAGAGGCAAGAGGCAAGAGGCAAGAGGTAAGAGTTGATGAAAATAGGCAACTGACCACTGACCAATGACCACTGACCACTGACCACTGACTACTGACCAATGACCACTGACCAATGACCACTGACAAAAAGCTTATTTCAGGAGGAATCTCGCAATGGTAGTCCGCAGCACGGCGGCACCCCCAACCCCATGGTCAAGGAGTTTAGCAGAACCAAAAATCAATGAAACTGCATTTGTCCACTCTTCTTGTAACCTCATTGGTGATGTCAATATAGGTGCAAATGTAATTGTTGCTCCGGGGACTTCGATTAGAGCCGATGAAGGGACACCTTTTTGTGTTAGTGAAAATACCAATATTCAAGATGGTGTGGTCATTCATGGGTTGGAGCAAGGCCGAGTCGTTGGTGATGATGGCAAGAAATACTCAGTATGGGTTGGGAAAAGTGCCTCCATTACCCACATGGCACTGATTCATGGACCTGCTTACGTTGGCGATAGTTGTTTTATTGGCTTTCGTTCTACGGTATTTAATGCCAGGGTGGGTGCAGGCTGCATTGTGATGATGCACGCCCTAATTCAAGATGTGGAAATTCCACCGGGTAAATACGTAGCTTCTGGATCAATAATTACGACCCAGCAGCAAGCGGATAGATTGCCAGATGTCCAAGCACAGGATCAAGAATTTGCTCACCATGTAGTAGGGATTAATCAGGCTTTACGGGCTGGTTATCACTGTGCTGCGGATAGCAAGTGTATTGCGCCGATTCGGGATGAACTTAATCTTTCCGGTGCTAAATCTTATATAAGTATTGAAGTTGAAGAGTTAGAAAGGAGTAGTGACGTGGTTAGCTATAGCTTGGGTGCAGAAACAGTAGATCAATTACGTTATCTACTAGAACAAGGATTTAAAATTGGGACAGAACACGTAGACCAAAGACGTTTCCGTACAGGTTCTTGGCAAAGTTGTCAAGCAATTGAAACTCGGTCTTTAGGTGAAGCTGTTGCGGCTGTAGAGTCTTGCTTGAGAGACCACAGCGGTGAATATGTGCGTCTATTTGGTATTGATAGCAACAGAAGACGAGTATTAGAAACAATCGTTCAACGTCCTGAAGGTGTTGTTGCTGGTACATCTAGCTTTAAAGCCCCTGCCGCTGCATCTGCTGGTAGTTACAATGGTAATGGTAACGGCAATGGTGTTGGTAGTGCCAAATTGAGTGCAGAAACTGTAGATCAAATTCGTCAACTTTTGGCTGGTGGTTTCAAAATTGGGACAGAACACGTAGATGAGCGTCGCTTCCGTACAGGTTCTTGGAACAGTTGTGAACCAATTCAATCTAATTCGGCTCAAGCAGTTGTAGCTGCCTTGGAAGAGTGTATAGAAACTCATCAAGGTGAGTATGTACGTTTGATTGGGATTGACACTAAAGCCAAACGTCGCGTATTAGAAGCAATTATCCAAAGACCAAATGGACAAGTAGCATCTTCTGGTAGCACAAAATCATTTACCAGTACAAGTTCTGCCACTGCAACGGCGACAGCTACTAGCACCCGGTTAACTGCGGAAATAGTAGGTCAATTGCGCCAACTATTGTCCAGTGGGGCAAAAATTGCGGTGGAACACGTAGATCAACGCCGTTTCCGCACAGGAACTTGGACAGTTGCGGGTCAAATTCAGGCTACATCTGAAAGAGAAGCGATCGCTGCTCTAGAAGGATACGTCTCTGAATACCCAGGCGAATATGTACGCTTAGTTGGGACTGACCCTAAAGCGAAACGCCGCGTATTAGAAGCAATTATCCAACGTCCGTAGAGGCAGGCGCAGGGGAGCAGGGGAAGTAGGGGAAGCAGAGGAAGTAGGGGAGAAATTTTCTTCCTTCTGACAACTGACAACCGACAACTGACAACTGACAACTGACAACTGACAACTGACAACCAACAACTGACCATTTCCGGCTTCCGAGGTAATAAATTCCATGTCTGTATCGCTGCTACGCCTGGGCGATAGATTTGATGCTCATATTCATGGCGACGTAATTATTCATCCCAGTGCAGTAATAGCTCCTGGGGTAATTCTGCAAGCAGCTACTAACAGTACAATTGTGATTGGGGCTGGAGTATGTCTGGGTATGGGATCAATTCTCCAAGTAAGTGAGGGTATTCTAGAAATAGAAGCAGGAGCAAACTTGGGAGCCGGTTTTTTGATGGTTGGTGAAGGCAAAATTGGGGCTAATGCTTGTATTGGTGCAGCCACAACGGTTTTTAACTGTTCCGTAGCGCCAGGACAAGTTATTCCCTCTGGTTCAATTTTGGGAGATACTAGTCGGCAGATTGTTGAACCGTCAGCGGTACAACCAGAATCTACTAATTCTCAACCAGAGAAACCAGAGGAATCAGCCGAACAACTTGAATCTCCTCATTCTCAACCAGAGAAACCAGAGGAACAGGAAAAAGTATTTTCCTCAACTCAACTCTCGGTTGCGGCTTTTCTGGAGTTTAAACACCAATCTACACCTGTATCTCCACCTTCACCTACACCGAAAAGCCAGTCTCCACCAGAGTCGGAAACGGCTGTGGCTAGTGATTCCACCCCCGTTGAAACTCCGCTTCCAGAGTCTACAGAAACTACTTCTGAAAACTTAGAACCTAGCGAGTCTGATCTAGAAGCTCACAACATTTTTGGTACGCAAATCTATGGACAAGGTAGCATAAATAGGCTGCTGAGTACATTATTTCCCCATAGACAATCCTTGGGTAACGAAAACTCTCACAATTCTTCAGGTTAAGTGTTAAGTATGAAGTATGAACGTAAGTCCATATTAAAATGCTAGTTTTCATTCTTTTGTGATTGAAGACGCTATACGAACCTTATCCTGGAAAATTTAGATGGAAACATATAATCAAAGTGCTTTGAGTAATATTCATGCACCACGTCGCCGTGATAGCCTCAAAGACACTGCTTTAGGTTTAGTCTCGACTCTCAGTTTTCCCGCTATAGTTGGCACGGCTGACATGATGTTAAAGTCGGCTGGAGTCCACTTAGTTGGTTATGAAAAAATTGGTAGTGGTCATTGTACAGCAATTGTCCGAGGTGGCATTGCTGATGTCCGTTTGGCTGTGGAAGCTGGTGTGCAAACGGCTGAACAGTTTGGACAGTTGGTTTCTAGTTTGGTGATTGCGCGTCCTTATCCTAATTTAGATATAATTCTACCTATTAACCGTCTGACTCGATTTATGGGAGATGGTGGTGGATACAGCCGTTTGAGTAATCAAGCGATTGGGTTGGTGGAAACTCGCGGGTTTCCTGCTATGGTGGGTGCTTGTGATGCTATGCTTAAAGCTGCTGATGTGCAATTAGCATCTTATGAGAAAATTGGCGCTGGTTTGTGTACGGCAATTATTCGCGGTTCAGTGGCTAATGTTGCCGTAGCAGTAGAAGCGGGAATGTTTGAAGCGGAACGCATTGGTGAGTTAAATGCAGTTATGGTGATTCCTCGTCCTTTGGATGAGTTGGAAGAAACTTTACCTGTGGCTAGTTGCTGGATGGAAGAACGTCAACCAGTTAATATACCTATTAATATTAAAGATAAAATAACAGATGTGGAAGCTGTGGAGTTGCCTGATTTGGCGAAACTGCCTGTGAGAGTTAAGGAAGAGATTTGGAATGATGAATAAGTAGGGCTTGCTGATAGCGTAGCGTTAGCCATACTTCTAGCCCTCACAGACAACTTTTCCAGCAAAGCCTACTTGTATAAAACTCATCAACCTTCATGAATCAATTGCAATAATGCTTCCGTTGATATCTTGCCACTCATGTCAGTACCTTCCAAGAGACTATCCGCCAAATCTCGCTTGTGATGATGCAACTCCACAATCTTATCTTCAATAGTATCCTTAGCCACCAGACGATAAATTGTTACCGGGCGTTGTTGTCCAATCCGGTGGGCGCGGTCAGAAGCTTGATCTTCCACAGCCGGATTCCACCAAGGGTCTGTATGGATCACGTAATCAGCAGCGGTGAGATTCAGTCCTGTACCCCCGGCTTTGAGACTAATGAGAAAAACATCCCCATCCCCAGATTGAAAGGCATCCACGCTTCTTTTCCGTTCTGCCATTGGGGTACTACCATCTAAATATTGATATTTAATCCCTTCTTTAACCAGATAATTGCGGATGATATGTAAATGGTCAACGAACTGACTAAACACCAACGCCTTATGGCGATTTTCTAAAAGTTCACCCAGCACCTCACCAAAAAGCTGCAACTTAGAACTGGATAATTCAGTGTCAGGCATTACCAAACTAGGATTACAACAAGCGCGACGCAGTTTCATAATTTCCGCTAACACTTGTAAATGTTTCTGTCCTGCATCTGCATTACTTTCAGTTAGTTTAGATATAGCTTGACGACGCAACGCTTCATAAAATGCTTTTTCCTCTTTACTTAACTCCACATGAAGCAGAATTTCCGTGCGAGAAGGCAATTCTTCTAACACCTGATTTTTTGTCCGTCGTAATAGGAATGGTTGAATTAGTTTTTTCAGTTTATTACGTGCTTGTTTATCTTGATATCTCTCAATGGGATTTGCAAAGCGTTGATTAAAGCTTTCAAAAGAACCCAATAAACCAGGATTAATAAAGCGGAACAAATTCCACAACTCACCCAGATGATTTTCAATGGGAGTTCCAGTTGTCAGCAGTTTAAAATTAGCTTTCAGGTTCATGGCTGCTTGGGAACGTTTAGTAGCCATATTTTTAATTGATTGGGCTTCATCCAATACAATCGTTTGCCACTGCACTTGAGCAAGCATTTGAGATACTTCTTCCTGCTGCAATAATCCATAACTACATACCAACATATCCAATGGTTGTAAACCATCCAATAATTTTTGGCGGTTAGCACCAGAAAATTGCATAATATTCAGAGTTGGGGCGAATTTCTGCGCTTCACTCACCCAATTCATACAGACGGAAGTGGGGGCAATAATTAAAGTTGGACCTGCATGGGCATTTCTAAGAATGACTGCTAATGCTTGCACGGTTTTACCCAGTCCCATTTGGTCGGCTAAACAAGCACCTACACCCCAATGTGCCAAACGCGCCAACCAACAGAAACCATCCATTTGATAGTCCCGTAATTCGGCTTGAAACGTAGACGGGAGTTCTGGTTGCAGGTCTTGCACTTCCTTGAGTTTCTGGATATGTTCTTTCCAGTGTTTATCTGCTTTTAGCTTACCTACCTCATCCACAAAATCCTCTAATCCTAATGTGGCTAAGGGGTGGAAACGCATACCTTTACCATGTTTTTCCGAAAACATCCGCAATTCGTCAAGACGTTTGCGAAAAGCTTGGGTTAAAGCTAGAAATTGACCATCACCCAGGGGAATAAATCGGCTGGGGGTTTTCTCTAAGAGTGCTAGGAGTTGCTGCATATCTAGCACCAGGTCGTCATTTAATTTTAATTCACCGGTGGCTGCAAACCAGTCTTGTTGACGTTGAATTGATAAATTAAAGTCTTTCAAGTCTGCATTGTGACTTACCCGCAGTTTTTCCCCTTCTGGCCAAGCCATAACTACGCTGTTTCCCAGTGTTTGCAATTCTAGCAGCAGTTCTAAACAGTCCTCTGCTTCTTCTATTGTCCATTCACCATCTTGTTCTTCAATGCGAGTTAGGGTGGGACAGGCTGCTATAGTTGCTTGGGCGAGTTGTTTTTCTTCTGATAGATTGCGTTTAGTTTGCAGACGTTTACCTTCAATTTCGGCAATGACTGTTTCACCACCTGCACCGGGACGGAAGTATGGTCCACCCTGGGTAAAAGGACGGGATAAGAGGGTGATTTTCAAGCCCGAATTGGCAGGTAAGAGGTGAATATGGGGTAGGGTTTGGGCGGGGACTTCTTCGGCATTTTCTAGTCCCCCACCAATGTCAGAATGGACGGTAACAATACCAGAGACGGCATTAATGGCTGCTAAAACTTGCTTTTCGGCGATCGCAGGAACATTTAATTTGTTATCTTTACCAATAATCTCGGCAATACGTCTGTGTTCAGCTTTAATTTCAATAACTTTGATGCGGGTTGGGGTTTCTTTAATATGCAGAATATTCTGTGATTCTGGTAATTTGGGCGAAAATTCCAAGGTGAGACGACCTTGTTTTTCTTTTTTCACCAGTAGTTCTGGTTCTCCCTTGACGATTTCTACGCGGATATTGGGTGTATCTTCCCAAAAAACTACTGGATGTCCAATTAAAGCTAAGATGGCTTTTTCGTTAAACATATAGTCAACTTTGCCATAATAGCCCTCACTATATGCCTCAATACAACCACAGACCCGCATATCTTGGGGTGTGACGTAATCAAACTCAGCTAATCCACTGCTAAGACGTTTAAGGGCTATGGGACGACCTTTACTCCATTCTCCTTTGGCATTAACTTTTTGTTCTTTGGGCTGTAAACTACATTGAACGAAATGGAAGGTGATGAACCATGCTAACCGCAGTTCTGACTCTGGTTTGCCAGGTTTTTGTGGTTGTTTCTGGAGATTTGCGAGGGCATTGAGGCACATTTCCCAATCTGCTTGGGGTTGGATTACATCTACTATGGTTTGGATGCCGCTATCTTCTCGTAGTGCCGCTGCTTGTTGTTTATAGTTGCTGCTGGGTTTGAGTCGGGATAGAAGTTCTGCGGTTTCCATTGTCAGCCAGTGATGACCGGATGCGAGCGATCGCCGATATAATGGCTCTAATAAATCAGGTAGGCGTTTTTTTGCACTCTCAGCATCCATCCAGTAAAGGCACAGAGAACAAAATAATGTATTTAAGCTATTTTTTTCTTCTACAGAAGCAATATAGGCACTTACTACAAGTTCTTTTTGGGTAATATCACCTCGCTGAACTTGCAGTACCATTTTCAATCTGACATAAACAAATGTGAGCCAATGATCTGATTCACGAGACATTAATGTGGCATACTCTTCTGCTTCTTTGAGGCGTTCTGCTGAACCATCTTTTAACAATGCTAAGATAAAAAATAAGCCGCCCATTGTATTAAAATATATTGAGCGTTTGCCTGTGGCTTTTTTTATAGCTTTGAGGGCATCTGTATAATATTTAATGGCTTGTTCATTTTCACCTCGAAGAAAATTCAACCAACCCCAATAAGTAGCTGTGTTATGTTGATATTTCTCTGATATCCGTTCTAAACTATCCTGTGCTTCTTCGGTATCACCCCGTAATAAGAATTGTTCTGTCAAAACCAGATTTAGATAATCTGAAGCATATTTTTCAGATTCACAACATTCTTCGTCTAGCATCATAAACGCATCTTCGCAGTCAGCCAATTTTAATGCCGAATTGAAGAGGATGCTAGATATACCACGTTCATATAATTCTTGTGGTAAGGTCTTAAACCAATTTTCGTCAAATGGGTTATTGCATATCTGCTCAAAAATATTTTTTATGACTATTTTTTCTGTATGATTACTGTAATTTTGGTAATCTTCAATTTGCTTATTAATAAAATTAAGGTCTTGGCGGTAAAGACCAATGCGGATTTCTCTGATACACTGGCGGAGACTGCGGAACATCCGCGAATTCTTGTTCCAGTGATTACTTACAGGTAGTTTTTCCTCTACGGCTTTAACTAATATATCGAACTTTCCGGTTTCTACCGCATGACGAGTAGCAATTTCTGTGAGTAACGGATGGCATTCAGGACCTGATTTGTTTTCCTTAACTAGCAAAAGTGCTATTACCAATTTTTCAATTTGGTAATTGAGGGTTGTAGCAGTCCAAGGTCTATTCTTTTCGTCTAAGGCAGCAGTTTGCGAAAGACAACTGAGGAATGAACTTTTGTCTATCGGTGCATAAATTATCGAAAACAATTGGATAATCTTTTGGATAGTAGGGGATAAATCGAAGTATTTTTTAGCGAGTTGTGTTCGTAATTGGGTGGAATTAGCGTTAAAATCAGACATGGTACTAATAATTGACACCGTTGTTAGGTATCTGGTGTAGATGTGCAAAAGCAGTTGAGCTTTTAACTGGAATATTACCTTTTAGATTACCAGATGAATTGCTACATTTTCTCAAAGTTTGAACCATTAACCCCGTTCTGTCACTCTCGGAACACAATAATCGAATCCATCTTTTGTATACTGCAAACGGTTCATAGTTTAACCAAATATGAAACCCCCCTCCAAACCTCTCCCCGCAACGGGGAGAGGCTTTGAACCTTGTTCTTTGTATAATAAAAAAGTCCAGCTTCTAGCCGTTTTGAGTATAATTACAGGATTATTTCGTTTGTATAGCCGCGTTCGCATAGCGTGGCGTAGCTATATTATGTTTACCATATCTAGTAGTTCGTCAAATTTATTTTGACGGATAATGATCGGAAAAAACTTCTGTTCTTCCCTCCCCTACCCCCCCACCCCCCCCCCCCCCCCCCCCCCCCCCCCCCCCCCCCCCCCCCCCCCCCCCCCCCTCCCCTACCCCCCAACCTCCCCTACCCCTGCTTCCCTCCACCCGTCATTTTCGGGTTGACAGACTACTAGGTGCTACCCTAGCTAGTCTCAGGACAGATATAATGACAAAGAATATACATTTATATATATACTAAACTTGAGGACTTTGTATAAATAACACTTAAAAGATCCCTAGTGTTACGCGATACCAAGCTATATCTACAAATTGTTATCAGAGGAGAATCAGCTTGAATCAAGCGACGTTGCACCAGTTGAAGGTGTTTGAGGCTGCTGCCCGACATGGTAGTTTTACACGCGCTGCGGAAGAGTTGTTTTTGACTCAACCTACCATTTCCATGCAAATCAAACAGTTGACAAAATCAGTAGGTTTACCATTGTTTGAACAGGTAGGAAAGCGTTTATATTTGACGGAAGCGGGACGGGAATTATTTGCTACTTGTCGGCAAATTTTTGAGACTATGGACAAGTTTCAAATGACTATTGCGAATTTAAAAGGATTGAAGCAAGGACAATTAAGACTGGCTGTAATTACTACTGCTAAGTATATTATTCCCAGATTGTTAGGTCCTTTTTGTCAGCTTTACCCTGGGATTGATATTTCTCTCCAAGTTACAAATCATGAACTGATTTTAGATCGGATGATGGGTAATTTGGATGACTTGTATATTATGAGTCAAATTCCTGATCATTTCGATGTCAATTTTCAGCCATTTCTAGAAAACCCTTTAGTAGTTTTTGCACCGGCGAATCATCCCTTAGCGAAGGAAAAAAATATTCCGATTGAACGTTTGGGAGAAGAACCGTTTATTATGCGTGAACCGGGTTCGGGAACTCGCAGTGCTGTCCAAGGTCTGTTTGAAGAACATGGGGTAAAGGTGAAGGTGAAATTGGAGTTGGGGAGTAATGAAGCGATTAAGCAAGCGATCGCTGGTGGGTTAGGTATTTCTGTATTATCCCGTCATACTTTACTCACAGACGTTGCGGAATTCAGTATTTTGGATGTCCAACACTTTCCGATTAAACGCACCTGGTATATGGTTTACCCTGCTGGTAAGCAGTTATCTATTATTGCTCATACTTATTACCAGTATCTTTTAGATGCAGCGAAAAAAATTACTGAGCAAGGTGGTTTAATATTAGATCATAATGCGGTGGCAACCCATCTTTAGATCAAGCTACTACAGATACATAATCACTTGGCTATGTATCTAAAAATTACCAGTAGCTTGACTATAAACTTGTTTTAAAAAGGGAGAATTAATGATGCAAGTTCAAGGAATAGCTATCTCTTTAGTTTTGGGTCTTTCTTTACCCATAGTTGCAGATGTTTCCGTTCAGAGTCAGGCTGTAGCTAACCTGGCTTTTCCAGAGGGGGAATTTTTTGATGTGCAAGGACAACCACGAAATTGGCATTTAACTCTTTGGCAAGCTAAAGGTCAATATTATTATAAAAACTTAAACCTCAAAACAGGTAAAAAACTTTGTTTAATTGGTGCTAAAGCATCTGGTACTCAAGCCCGTCCTGTCTTCACTTGGACTAATGCTAAATATAAATACCGAGTTTCTTGGCAAATTGTTCAACCTGAATTAGTAAGATTAGAGGTAATAGATCCTTCAGGTAAGGCGATTTTAAATCAATTTCTAGTCCGTGAACCTGGGGAATTTGAAGATCCTAACGCCAGGAAATGTTAGAATCAACCTTCCGCAGATATTAAAGCGAATTTAATAATTAGGTGTTGCTGAACTGAAGTATGAAATTGAAAAATCAATGATTTTAAACTCTTACTCTCTGCGACTGGAGCGCCTCTGCGTGAGGTAAAATCATATTCTGAATCAGTAACGCCAATAATTTTGATTAACAAGATAGTAGAATAAGGTACAGACTACGTGGTACAGAAGAGAGGAAGGGAAATTGGAAGAACTCAGGGCGGTATTGGAATTAGCCACCGAAGAGGAACTACAGGACTTGACAGCTATTCTGTTTAGTCGCAAGTTTAACCCCTTAGATTATGTTCATACACCCGAACCTATTGCAGTGCAAAGCCAAGATCACCAAGCTTGGTTAGATACAATAGAAGACCGCTTTCGGTTTTTAGCGGCTGATGGTATAACAGTATTACGAGGACGCACTGATCAAGTAACTTACCGACAAGCCCTAATTCAAGTATGCAAATATTTGAAAATTCACTATTATCAAGATCTAACAACAATTGATTTAGAAGCAGAAATTTTTTTGCATCTACTGGGAAAGGTTTGGAAAAAGCTACCAAAACAAGAAAAGCAACAATTAACTATTAATGTGCAACGTCAGTTAGTAGAATCAAAACTTAAACAACCATTACCATTGTCATTGCAACGTGATCCTTTAGGATTAATATTTAAAGGTGGTAGTGCTTTGGCTGTAACTTCTGTCATCCAACCTTTTGTTCTTCAACAAATCGCCCGTCAATTTGCTATTCATTTTGCTACCTATCAAGTAGCTAAAGAAGCAGCAATTACAGGTACAGGATTAGCTACCAAACAGTTTCAAAACTATGTGGCTTTGCAAATGTCCCGTCGAGGTATGACCATGAGTGCAGCCCGTTATGGTGCGGTTCGTGGTGCGTTTGCTTTGGTAGGTCCTGTGATGTGGGCTTGGTTTTTTGCTGATTTGGGTTGGAGAGCGATCGCCACAAACTATGGCAGAATTATTCCTACAGTCTTCACCCTCGCGCAAATTCGTCTTACCCGTACAGAATGTTGGGAAATAGCTTAAATAAAAGTTTTTATCATCCAAACCCCCGCCTACAAACCCCTTGGCATTGGCTACAATTTGGACTAATATCTTTTCCTCTGAGTCCATTTTTGGGCGGTATCTCTATTGTTGTGGCATCATTGCTAACCTGGCGTAAACAATACCATATCATTAGCGATCGCCCAATTCACAAGGGATTTGCTATTTTGAGTATCTTACTCCTGATTACCACCGGATTCGCCTCTGGCAAACTCGATGCTGTTTTGGGTTTATTCAACTTCATCCCCTTCTTCTTCTTTTTTACCGGACTCACTCCTCTCATCCAAACACCCGCCCAATTACGACAAATTGCTTGGATCATGGTATTTGGATCTATACCTGTTTTAATCATTGGTTTTGGGCAATTATTTCTCGGTTGGAATTTCCAATTTCAGTTTTTATGGATTGTTTTTGATTGGATAGTTGCACCAGAAAAATCATTATCAGGACGCATGACTGCTAATTTCATGCACCCTAATACTTTAGCTGCTTATTTAGTAACTATTTTTATTTTGGGTTTAGGTTTATGGCTAGAAAACTACCACAAACTCAAACAAAACAATCCCCTAATTATCTTCTTGACAATTACTGTATGTACTAACTTTATCGCCTTAATTTTCACCAATTCTCGTAATGGTTGGGGAATCACTATTTTTGCCTGTTTAGCTTATGCTTTATATAAAGGTTGGCGATTAATTGTTGCGGCTGTTTTCACCATTACCAGTCTTTGTTTCTTCGCAGCTTTTGCACCTGCACCTATTGCCCAATTTTTCCGACTTTTTGTTCCCTACGGTATTTGGGCGCGATTAAATGATGATATGTTTCCTAATAGACCAGTAGGATTAATGCGGAAAACTCAATGGGATTTTGCCTGGAATCTCACTCAACAACATCCTTTAACTGGTTCAGGTTTACGCAGTTTCGGAAGACTTTATAAAACCCAAATGCAAATTGATGTTAACCATCCTCATAATTTATTTTTAATGCTGTCTGCCGAAACTGGGTTAATTACTACTTTGCTATTTTGTGGTTTACTAATTTGGATCTTAATTACAGCCAGTCAAATTCTCTGGAAATCTAAATCTATAGCACCAGAAAACAGATTAATCTTCTTTAGTTATATTATCACCTTTAGCGGCTGGATACTATTTAATACTGTTGATGTCACCACTTTTGATATTAGGTTAAATACTCTCTCTTGGGTTTTCCTAGCTGCATTATCTGGCGTTATGTATCAATATCAATCACGTCATAAGTAGGTTAGCATTGAAAATAGTCGTTATGGCAAGGCAAGAGGCAAAAGGCAAGATTGAAGAGGGTTTGGGTGATTTTACGTTTCTTTACACAGTTTGGTTTTATTGTGTTCACCTACTTATATCTATTGCACTATAAAAAGTAGAACCAGGAGAATTATTCAACTATGAACTTAATTACCAGGATATTTTTGCAAATGTACCGTAATCGCTGTTTTCCCCAAGTCTTTGTCTTTATTTTCATGATTACTAGCTTGTTTGCTTGTAGTGTAACTGAAAATAGTACATCTGCAAATGCTAAAAATCCCCAACGGTCACAGTTAAGCCAAAATAGCTTACCTCAATCTATTTCTCAAGCAGTTCTCAGAGATGCTTCTAGAGTTTCTGGGTTAAAAATTTCTGATTTGAAAATTACTCAAGTTACATCTACTATTTTTAGTAATCCCTGTATTTTCCAATTTGGAGAAGTTTGTACAAAGGAATATAATCCTATTCCAGGCTGGACTATAATTGTACAAGTGAAAGAACAATCTTGGATTTATCATGTCAATAAATCAGGTTCACAAATTCTTTTAGACCCGAAAATTAGC
The DNA here is from genome assembly GCF_017355725.1 of Anabaena sp. 54. Lineage (NCBI taxonomy): Bacteria > Bacillati > Cyanobacteriota > Cyanophyceae > Nostocales > Nostocaceae > Anabaena > Anabaena sp. 54. The sequence continues at coordinate 2,432 of NZ_JAAVWA010000041.1, read as the reverse complement.
AATAATCAATTACCAAAAAAAATTACTAATGGGGTTTTGAGTGATGCTTCTAAACGTTCTGGTTTAGCAATAAGTTCTCTGAAAGTTACCCAGTCAACCCAGAAAACTTTTAGCAATTCCTGTGTGTTTAATTTTGGTGAAGTCTGCGCTCAAATATTTGATCCCATTAAAGGTTGGGAAGTAATTGTTAAGGTCAAAAATCAATTCTGGACTTATCATGTAGATATAACTGGTACACGCATTGTTTTAGATCCTCAAATTACTAAAATTTAATAATCAAACACATTCTAACAAAGCTACTTTAAACTCAGCCGCAGTTTGAAAATGAATTTTTGGCTTTTCTATTAAAGCCAAATCTATCACTTCTGCTAATTTTTCGGGAATACTACTATCACGTTGACGAATGAGGACAGCATCATTTCTTAGCACACAATTCCAGGAATCACCAACAAAATCACGGGGGAAATATCCCGTTAACATATTATATAAACAAGCAGCACTTGCCCACACATCAACCTCTGGTAAGGAATTTTTTAAATCTAGCAATTGTTGACGGCACATAAACGCAGGAGTACCCATTTTCGCACCTGTGAAAGTGTGTCCACTCAATCCAGCTAAATCAAAAGCTTTGGATAATCCATAATCTCCAATTTTAGCCACCATTTTACCGTTGACCTTGGTAATAAAAATATTATTCGGTTTTAAATCTCGATGTACTAAACCTTTTCCTTTTCCTAGTCTTCCGTCTGCTAATTTCACACAAGGAACTTCAACATTATGGGTATATATTAACCCGTCTAGAACTTGCAGAGTAATATCAACAGCTATGCTAACAGGTAACTGTCCTCCTGATTTCTCCATCAAATTCCAAACATCCCCACCTGCACAATATTCCATTGTAAAGAAAAAGGTATTTTCGACATAGCCATAATCTAACATCTGCACCACATGAGGATGTTGTAAATATTTGGTGTTTTCTGTTTCTCGCAAAAACATTTTTACACCCAGTTCTTTAGCAGCAACTTTAGGTAACATTAACTTTAGTGCTACCCGTTTTTTAGTGGGGATATGTTCAGCTAGAAATACTTCTCCAAATCCACCTTCACCTAAAGATTTTATAATCTGATAATTAGAAATTTTCTGGAGATTTTGATTACCTTGATTTGCTAAATTTAGCAGGTTTTTAATAATTTCAAAAAAGTTCGGTCTATTATTTTCTTCTGCAACTGGAATATAAGGAGTTTTCTGTTTTTCCAGTTCTGTTTCTACACCAATATCAAAAATAATATCTCCTACCGCTACCTGGTCATTATTGACTAAATCATATTCAGTAAAAACTATCTTTTTTGCTTCCTCTGGAGATTCTCCCGCTTTCCTTTGTCCGATTTTTTTACCATTAACAATCGTACCGTTTAAACTCCCTAAATCACGGATTCTCATTTCTGGAGGATTGATATCTAATAAGCAATGATAGCGGGAAACTGTCATATCAATATTATCGGCAATTTGCAAATTGCAATCTTCACCTCTGCCGATAATACAAGTGCTGCGACTATCAAATATATATTGTTTTCCTGAAAGTTTTCCTGTGGTAATGGTGAGGGTGACGGTAGATGGCATTTTCCTAATAATTAATTATTTAAGGTTGTGGTAAATATTATACTCTGTAGGTTGGGCTAAGTGATAAGGCAACCCAACAAATCCAGCCAATTAAATTTTCATCATGTTGGGTTTCCTTACGTCAGGATATAAGTTATTTGTATGGGATTTTGGCAAAAAAGCACTTTCTCAATTATTGGGGGTTTATTTTCATTATTATTGAGAATTTTATCAATAATGTAACGAGTTTTGGTAATTTCAGCTTGGGGGGTTGACAGTGTTCTGAGTTTTGGGTATGCTTATGGTATGTGTGGAAAAGTGTGCGCCCATATATATAAGGTTTTTATTTATCAAGATCATAATTTCCCAAATAAATCCCAGAAGCAGGGAAATAAGAAAATAAAATTTGTTCTCATAACCAAAATACCAAAACGTTATCTTGTATCTCAGGATGAAGATGCAATTACAGTAGATATAGAACTGGGAAAGATGGGTAAAATCAGCAGATAAATAAGTAATTAAGAAATATCAAAATCAGGAATAATGCACACAGACACAATATTCTACCAAATCTTCCTCACGTTCCATACCCTATTATTTGAAATTCTAGGAGAACCCACAGAAAACGCCACAGATTATAAATTTACTTCTGTGGAAGTGAAAGAAAAAGCATTTCGGTTTGATGGAATTTTTATGGCAGATAGCGTAGAAAAACCCATCTATTTTGTAGAAGTGCAATTTCAACCAAAACCAGACTTTTACTGGGAATTAATCGCCGAAATCAATATTTATCTCAATCAATTTAAACCTGTACAAGATTGGCAAGCAGTGGC
>NZ_JAAVWA010000040.1:0-39054 GCF_017355725.1 Anabaena sp. 54 | reverse complement strand
TGCTGATACTAATGATTACTATAGTTTCAATGTAGGCACACAAAGTAACTTTAGTCTAAATTTAACAGGCTTAAGTGCTGATCCAGATGTTGAATTACTCGATAGTTCTGGTACTGTAATTTCCGGTTCTTATACTGATGGAATTGTTTCTGAATCCATTAATACTCAGTTGAGTGCAGGTGCTTATTATGTGCGGGTGTTTCAATATAGTGGCGACACTAACTACAGTTTGTCCTTAAATGCCACTGCTGTTGCACCAACTCCAACTCCCACGCCAACTCCAACTCCAACTCCAACTCCCACAGATTGGTACAGTCAAAATCTACTAGATGCTCAAATTATCACTTTAACCAGTTCCTTAGCTGCTGATGGTAATTTGAGTCGCAATGATATGATTTCCATTTTCCGCGATGCTAAAGATGGTAGTGTAATTGATGCCAATGAGTTAACTGACTTACGGACTCTTGTTGGTAACTCTACCCTCTTCACTATGGCTGATTCTGTGAAACTCCTGTCTAATAAGATTGCCAATAGTGATGCAGCTAACACTCGTTCCGGTTTTGGTAACTTGTTTGCCGGTAGTAGTGATACCCAAATGGAAAATCTGATTGGTAAGTGGTTCTTAGGTACTGATCGCCCCGATACAGGTTATATCTATAGTTATGCTAGTGGTTCTCTGTTCCAAAATGGTGCTAGTGCTGATGATATTTACCAAGGAGCGGTGGGAGATTGCTATTATGTAGCAACTTTGGCTTCTATTGCCCAGGAAAAACCTGAGTACATCCAAAATATGTTTACGGACAATGGTGATAATACCTTCACTGTGCGTTTTTATAACAACGGTGTAGCTGATTATGTCACAGTAGATCGCTACTTACCAACCTATGGAAACTATGCCGCTTATGCTGGTTGGGGTGGAGGCTCTGTTACTTCCACTAGCAATGAACTTTGGGTAGCCTTAGCAGAAAAAGCCTATGCCCAATTAGCTGAATCTGGTTGGAGTCGTACTTACAGTGGTACTCAAAATAACTCCTATGCAGCTATAGAAGGTGGTTGGATGGATACAGTAATTCGCCAGGTAACGGGATTAAGTGCTACTTCCCAATCTGTCGGCAATATGACTCAAACTCAACTGATTAATTTGGTTAATTCTAATCAGGTGTTAACAGCGGGTTTTGTCTATGGCGCTGGTTATGGTGTTGTTGATGGTCATGCTTACACCATTACTGCCTATAATGCCACTAATGGAACTTTCCACTTACGTAACCCTTGGGGTTCTACCCATGCTAATGTCACTTGGGATCAATTATTATCTTTGAGAGCGATTATTCAATGGTCTAATATATAGACATAGTTCAAAGCAGTATAAATAATTAATGTTTATACTGCTGGTTACTGATTTAATAATGATTTGAATAATTGGAGGTGATGTGGTTGAAACCGTTATTATTGCTTTTTAGTTTATTCGGTTTTGATGGTATGGTAAATTCTTGTAATTATTTACCTACAGATTTTCACTATCAACCATCTTCACACTTACAGTCAAAAGCTGTTAATAAGAAAGTTATGATTAAGGTTTCTTTATTATCTCAAGAGAATAAATTACCACCTTTAGGTATTCCTCCCCAACCTAACCGCGATATTGGTTTTGCGACTGTATTTATCAGCTTAGAAAATCATCAGATGAAAAATCAAACGGTGATCATTAAAAATATTGAAGTTCGTAATGTTTCTGATCATAAATTACAATCTTTTAGTTTTCAGCCAAAACAAATTGAATTAAAACCTTTAGAAAATTCGGTAATTGATATTCATCTAACTAATAAAATCGGCTATGCTGGAAAAGATCAAGTAAAAGCAATAATTACCTATCAAATCGGAGAAGAAGTTAATAAAATTGAATCTCAAGCTGTTGAGGTTGATAGACATTAGCTAGTGTGTTAATTCTAAATCCCTTATCCCATAAGACTTCATGCACAAAATGTGTCGCCATATTTTTATAAGTCGGGGATCTAATTTTTAAAGTGTATTAATATCAATACCTTTGGCTTGCAATTTTGCTAATAAGGTTTGATAATTTTGACGTTCTTGTTCTGTACGTTGATATTCCTGCTCTGCACGTTGATATTCCTGCTCTGCACGTTGATTTAATTCCAGAGATGTGAGAAACTTCCGCCCTTCAGGATAATAAATTTCTAAATTATCTGCTGTTAATTCAAACCGTATTCCTAAACGGGGACTTACCCAATTATTGATTTCTTCAATCTCTTCTAGCCATGCTTGTTCAAGAATAAAACCTGTTAATTCGATTTTGTCTGGATTATAAACATAGTATTCTTCCACGCCATGACGTTGATAAAAAAGGAGTTTCTTTGCCATTTCTTGACTACGATTTCCTGGAGATAGAATTTCAAATACTACTTGAGGTGCAATATTATTTTCTTCCCATTGTTTGTAAGAACCTCTTTTACCTTTTGGTCTCCCGAAAATTACCATAACATCAGGTGCTTGACGAGTTTTTACACTTCCCTCAACTGGATACCAAAGTAAATCACCTGCGATGAAAACATCATTTTCTGATGCAAATAATATTTCTAAATTTTCTTTAATTTTAACTATCCATTCATAATGTTCTGTATTATCAGCCATGGGATTTCCATCACTATCAGGGTAGATAATTTCTGGTTTGGTTTCTGGTGTGAGTTGTTGTACCATTTCTGTAGCTCCATTTTACCCAAGGTAAATAAATTTTTTAACTTGACAGTGGCACTTATGAATCTATTGGTAAATGTGAACTATCCAAAATGTGCCAGGAATTGCTATGCTAAAACTATAATAACTATTAAGGAAACAATGCGATCGCCTACTCTAACCCCGACAATGACTGCTTTTCCCTTGGCTGCTGTGGTTGGTCAAGAAGCCATTAAGATAGCCTTACTTTTGACAGCAGTTGATCCCGTTTTGGGGGGTGTGGTAATTGCAGGTCGTCGTGGTACGGCTAAATCTGTGATGGCGCGTGCTATTCACGCTTTGTTACCACCTATTGAAGTTGTGAAAGGTTCTGTTAGCAACTGTGACCCCAATCACCCCGAAGAATGGGATGATAAGCTTTTAGCGGAACAAAGACAAGAGATAGAAACGGAAATTATCCCTGCACCCTTTTTGCAAATTCCTCTGGGGATTACGGAAGACAGACTTTTAGGTTCTGTGGACGTGGAACAGTCGGTTAAACAAGGTGATACAATTTTTCAACCGGGGTTACTGGCTACAGCTAATCGAGGTGTGCTGTATGTGGACGAAATCAACCTATTAGATGACCAAATTAGTAACCAACTGTTATCAGTATTATCCGACGGACGGAATCAAATTGAACGGGAAGGAATTAGTTTTCAACATCCCTGCAAACCGTTGTTTATTGCCACCTATAATCCAGAAGAAGGGGCGCTCAGGGAACATTTACTTGATAGAATAGCGATCGCCTTATCAGCAGACGGAGTTCTGGGTATAGATCAAAGAGTACAGGCAGTTGAACAAGCGATCGCCTATTCCAAATCTCCCTCAGAATTTCTCCAACAATACAGCGAAGACATAGACTCCCTCAAAACCCAAATCATCCTGGCACGGGAATGGTTAAAAGAAGTTACCATTACCCAAGAGCAAATTGCCTATCTCGTCAATGAAGCCATTCGCGGAGGTGTAGAAGGACATCGTGCAGAACTATTTGCAGTCCGCGTAGCCAAAGCCGCAGCAGCCTTAGAAGGACGTAACACCGTCACTGCTGAAGATCTACGTCGGGCTGTGGAATTGGTGATAGTTCCCAGAACCACTATAATACAAACACCACCCCCAGACCAACCACCACCACCTCCCCCACCACCACAAGAAAGTCAAGACGAGTCGGAACAAGAAGAAGAACAAGAGGAAGAACAGGAAGAGGAAAAAGAAGAAGACCAAGAACAGCAAGAACCCCCAGACATTCCCGAAGAGTTTATCTTTGACCCAGAAGGGGTAATTCTCGACCCAGAAGTGCTTTATTTTACCCAAATGGCACAACGGCAAGGTAAATCAGGAAGTCGTAGTATTATCTTTTCAGACGATAGGGGACGGTACATTAAACCGATGATTCCCAAAGGTAAAGCTCGGAGAATAGCCGTAGATGCCACATTGCGAGCCGCAGCCCCGTATCAAAAAGCACGCCGCGCTAGACAACCTGGTAAAAAGGTGATTGTTGAACAGGGAGATATCCGTTCTAAACGGTTGGTGAGAAAAGCCGGTGCTTTGGTGGTGTTTGTTGTGGATGCTTCTGGTTCAATGGCTTTAAATAGAATGCAATCTGCCAAAGGTGCAGTTATGCAGCTTTTAACAGAAGCCTATCAAAACCGGGATCAAATCTCTTTGATCCCCTTCCGAGGAGAGCAAGCGGAAGTATTATTACCTCCTACCCGTTCCATTGCTTTAGCCAAAAATCGCTTAGAAAGATTGCCCTGCGGTGGTGGTTCACCCCTCGCACATGGGTTAACTCAAGCCGTGCGGGTGGGGATAAATGCCCAAATGGGTGGAGATATCGGTCAAGTTGTTATCGTGGCAATTACTGATGGTCGTGGTAATATTCCTCTGGCTCGTTCTTTAGGTGAAACCATAGAACCGGGAGAAAAACCGGATATCAAAGCCGAATTATTAGATATTGCAGCCAGAATTCGGGCTTCAGGGATGCAATTATTGGTAATTGATACGGAGAGTAAGTTTGTATCAACTGGCTTTGCCAAGGAATTGGCGAAAACAGCAGGTGGTAAATATTATCACCTACCCAAAGCCACAGATAAAGCGATCGCCGCGATGACTAGGGGAGCGATCGCAGATATAAAATCTAGATAGTCTGAATCAGGGTTTACAGGATGTGAAAATAAATCCTGTTGACCCTCTTGTTTTGTAAATCCTGATTCTAATTTAGGCTGATTTTGCCACAGACCAAGAACGAACTTGACCTAAAGTTACAGGAATGCGATCGCTCACGTCAATAGTAAAAAGATAAACCTTTCTTGCCCTCAGTCCATTTTCGGGATCAAAAAACTTTAATTTCACATCCCAACAATCACTATTAATCCGACAGAAAGGACTTTTTTCCACTTCAATACTATCAAGCTGCATCCCTGTAGAAATAGCTTGAGAAAAACTAGAAGCAGCTTGGAAAGCATTAGTTACAGAAAAATTCAACGCTCGATCTTTTGCCAATTGTCCTAAATTTTGCAAATCATAGTATACTCGATTTAAGAAACTACTCAAAGCCTTTCTCATAGCTATTTCTTGGGCTGGTGCAGTTTCTCCCGTAATTACAGTTTGCAAAGCCGCATCTACCAAACTGTTGACTTTCCAGCCATACATTCCCCTAGTATTCGTAAGACTAATTACAGGCACAACTTGACCAGAAAATAACTCCACAGTTCTATCTGTTAACCTTGCAGGTATACTTACCCGTTCCACAAAATCATCACTGTTTTCTGGTTGAATTTGTCCCTGTAACATCAAAATCAGGATTTCATAGATATCTGCGGCAAAACCGCTTACAGGTTCTAAAGCATAAATAGGAGTTAATTCTTGGTTGAGAGTCCAAATTAAAGGTTTAGCTTCGGCGGGATTTACTGACAAGTAATCAACCATTTGTCGGCTATCATAGGGATTAGCAGGGATAATTGCCCCGTCCATATTCACTGCTGGCATTAATTGTTTAAACGAGTCCCTTCTGGCTTCATTACCAAAATCATAACCAATAGTTCCTAAAGCATAAACCAATTTAGAAGCTGCACTAGGGGTAATAGAATCAGTTGAGGAATTAATTCCCTGGCTAATAACTAAAGTTTCTCGTTCCCAGTCTCCGACTGGGAATGCCGTCTCCAAGGCTCTGCCTGACGGTATAGTGAGAGGCAGAGCCTCTAATGTAGCATTCCCAGGTAGAACCTGGGAACGAGAGATTCCTACTCCCCTCTCCTCGTAGGAGAGGGGTTGGGGGTGAGGTTCTTGTACTCCCTGGTAGGAGAGGGGTTGGGGGTGAGGTTCTTGTACTCCCTGATAGGAGAGGGGCTGGAGGTGAGGTTCTAACTTTTCTCCCGTCAATAATTGAAACGCACCGGGAATATTCAACTTACCTAATAAACAGCGTTCTGGTTCTTCCACTTCTTCCGGGTTACAGGGAATAGCACTATTTAAAATTGCTTGACGCACTGCTTCAGCGTTGGGTTGTTCTCCTCGTTGCAATTGCAGACTCATTAACAATGCAGAAATACCTGTGACAATGGGTGCAGCGCAACTAGTCCCTTTTTCTCTGATAGGTTCTTCTGTTCCCGGTTGGGCGCCTAAAATATTTTCACCGTTAGCCATTACCCCTTTATTTTGATATTCTCCGCCATAATTACTAAATTTAAACGGTTGGCCATCATCTCGCATTGCACCCACTGTAATCACACCAGGAAGAATAGAGGGAATACACCAACATTCCCCTTTATCATTACCACCTGGGGCAACAATTAACATATTGTTATCTTGGCATTGTTTCACAGCACGGGCAAATAAATCTGGTGCTACTCCGGTTTGGGTAGGGTGACAAGCAGCGATATGGATAATATTCGCTCCCCATTGCCAAGCGGTATTAATAGCGTGGGTAAGGTTGATAGGGGAAATAAAATCATCATTAGCGAAGGAAATAGGAATATTTAATGCTGTACATAAAGGGGCAATACCAGGGGCTGGTGTACCGTGTTGTCCTAAGATAGTGCTAGAAATGTGAGTAGCATGACTGGATAATTCAATGCGTTGTCTAATAGCTGGAGGGAAAGGTGCAAAAAATGCCTCTCGTTCTTTTTTTGATTCTTCTTTATCGTGGTCGGGGTCGTCTTTTTTGTCTTTTTGTTGTTGGTTAAATTCTAAAGATAAATTGAGATAATAATAGTATTCTTCGTTAAGTTCAATATCTTCTGCCCAATAGGGTTTAAATTGACTAAATTTTGCCCCTTGAAAACAACTACGTTCTAAGTCGGCTGAACCATCAAGGATAGCAATTTTAATGCGGGGGTCGCCTTTTGTGCGTGTCCAAATTTGGGAAATTCCGGGGATGTCGGTAAGGTTAGGCATAGGTTTTGATTGTGTTATTGTAATTGATGTTATAATTGTGGGTGAAAAGTCTAATTTTTTATAAAGTTAATGCCAGCTAAAGATGTTTTTCATGATGCTGTTAGGATAGGGTTAGAAAAAGAAGGTTGGGTAATTACAGATGATCCTTTAAGGATAGAAGTTGGTGATGTGGAAATGTATATTGATCTCGGTGCGGAACAAGTTTTAGCTGCTGAAAGAGAAGGAGAAAAAATAGCGGTGGAAATTAAGAGTTTTATTGGTACATCTAATATTTCTCAATTTCATCAAGCCATTGGACAATTTTTTAATTATCATTTGGCATTAGAAGAACAACAACCAGAACGAGTTTTATATTTAGCTGTTCCTTCAGGAATTTATTACTCTTTCTTTCAATTGCAGTTTATTAAAACAGTTGTTCAGCGTTCCCAACTTAAAATCATGATTTATGATCCAGTTCAGGAGGTAATTGTAGCATGGAAAAACTAGAACAATATCGCAATTATGTCAAACAAGTGATCACAGAATATGCTCAATTAGGTTCAGCTAAAGATGAAATTGAACAACAATTGATTTTTGATACTTTTGGTGATCATTATCAATTGATGTATGTGGGTTGGAAAAACAGAAGACGGCAGCATGGTTGTGTTTTGCATTTGGATATTAAAGATCAGAAAATTTGGATACAACATGATGGAACTGAAATTGGTATAGCAGATGAGTTAGTTAAATTAGGAGTGCCAAAATCAGATATTGTTTTAGCATTTCATGAACCTTTAGTGCGACAATATACAGATTTTGCTGTTGGTTGATTTTCACATAGATTTTACATCATTTTTGGAAATATTTACATTATGTCATATAGTGATTTTACTCTCAAAAAAGTTAAGCAAACCTTTGGCATAAATACCGTTGAAAATAAAAAGTTTCTGCCAGAAATCCAACCAATTGCTGCTAGTGCAACCCTGACTGATTTTTTAGCAGAAAGTTTGCCATTAGCTATAGCGACGGGAAGTGAAAAGGCTCGTTCTGAATTAATCATTAGTCCGGTTTTACTAGAAGTACGTAAGATTTTAGAAAGAAAAATTAGTCTATTCTCTGGTGCGGATTTTACTGTAGATTCGGCTTTAGGATTGAATGGAGTTTGTGATTTTGTTCTCAGTCTTTCAGCAGAACAGTTAGAAGTTGAAGCACCAGCAGTTATGATTGTGGAAGCTAAAAAATCAGACTTAAATCCGGGTATTGGCCAGTGTATTGCGGAAATGATTGCTGCTCAAAAATTTAATGAAATTAATAATCAATCTATTCCTACAATTTATGGTAGCGTGACTAATGGTACTGTTTGGCGATTTCTACAATTAACCGAACAAACTGTAACAATTGATTTTACAGATTATCCACTTCCTCCTGTTGATGTCATTTTAGGAATTTTAGTTTGGATGGTAACTGCTGCTAACTAGATAATTGTCACCAATAGGGGTTTAGCAATGCTCATAGGTGTCAACTTAGGCTAAAAATGTCTTATCTGTTGGCTGACAAACCCGCCCAGAAATGAATTTCCGGGCTAATAGCGAAAGTAAACTCAAGTTTACTGAAAATTTTCTGGGTTATTTAGTCATCTTTAGATGACTTTTGCTATGAGACTGGGAATTTATTCCCAGTCGGGCTATTAGGGGTTTAGCAATGCTTATAGGCAACTTAGGCTAAAAATGTCTTATCTGTTGGCTGACAAACCCGCCCAGAAATGAATTTACGGGCTAATAGCGAAACTAAACTAAAGTTTACTGAAAATTTTCTGGGTTATTTAGTCATCTTTAGATGACTTTTGCTATGAGACTGGGAATTCATTCCCAGTCGGGCTATGGGTTTTACGTTAAGTTGACACCAAAAATCCTGGATATCCTGATTCTGACTAACTAGATAATCTACTAATAAAATTCTCATGTTCTGGACTTGCTAAACCCTGCTGCAAAACAGCTAATACTGTACCTAAATCTCCTCCTAATAATGCTATTTTATCTAACCATAAACCGGGGAATATTTGGGAACAAATTATATTATCTGTATTGGGTTGAAGTTGAATATACTCCCCTTGTTGTAACCTAAACCAATCAAATTGATAGTCATAAACTCGCCAGATTAAATATTCTTGGACTTGATTACGACGATAAACTTTGAGTTTTTCATGTAAATCATAAGAAGCACTAGAAGCAGCAATTTCTACTATTAATTCTGGCGCACCTTCTACATAATCATCTTTATTTATTCTTGATTGTCCTCCTGTTTCAATTCTTAATAAAGCATCCGGTTGTGGTTCGTTATCTGTATCTATTAGCACTGTGGCATTATCGGCGAAACCTATGCCCGGTGTAGCTGCTTTATAAACTCCCAGCCAAGTCATAATATAAGCATGGGGTTCTCCATGACTTTTGATTCTTAATGGTGATGCCACGTAAACTACTCCTTCAATTAATTCGGCTTTTTTGAGATTCGGCATGGCATGATAACGCCGTTCAAATTCATAACGGGTTAATTTGTCGCCGTTTTCTAGGGGAGGAATAGTTAAGATGGGAGAAATTGCAGTAGTAGATATCATAAAATTTGCTCGAATTTTGCAGAAAATGAAATTGTCACCAATCAGGATGTCCAGGATTTCAGGATTTACAGGATGTTATATGAGTAATTTTGGTTATGGTAATAAAGGAGTTTTTATTCCCCGTTTAACAGCTTCGGCTAAACCTTCAGATTTTCTTAATTGTCCCATTTGATAAAGGGACATTAAAATTAATAATTCATAACGTTCTCCTGCTGTTAAACCGGTATTTTTTCCTTTAGCTTGTAGTTCTCCCAAGCGTTGATTTTGCACTACATCCATTTTTAAATTAGCTAATTCTAGAACTTCCTGATCGGAAATATCAGGAATGCTTGAATTAATGCTCATTTCTGAGAGATTATCTAAGGTAGGTAATACTATTTCTAGGGTGTCAAGTAAAACGTCTGATATCTCTCGCGCTGTTGCTTCTCCAAGACGCTGGATAGAAGCAGCTAAACTTTCGGGTAAGTTAATAGTTATGGGAATTGTCATAGAAAATACGATGGTTGATTACAATTCTAGTTTAGATGATGTTTGGGATGAATTTCTTTGTTATTTTTTTGTCTGAATCAGGATGTTCAGGATTTCAGGATTTACAGGATGTCATTTAAATTCTGTAGGTTGGGTTGAGGGATGTTACCCAACATTTCGGTGATTTTGTGATTTAATGTTGTTGGGTTGCGCTGTCGCTTAACCCAACCTACATCTAACCTATAGATATCATTATTGTCAGATTATGTCTTTTTTAAGCTATATTTTGTAATGTTTGGGGTTGGGGTATAGGCTTACCGATTTGATTATAGCCATACAGCAAATCTTCTAACACTTCCTTAGCATTTTCTAGAGCTTCTTCATAGCTTTCTCCGTGGGTTTTAGCATATTTTCCCCACTCAGGTAAAAAAGCAATATAAGCTTGATCTTCTTGGGACCATTGAATTAAAATACTATATTTCATAGTTCATCTCCTTTTTCTAATTGTTCAAGTTCTTTGATACTTTCTATTATATCTTTCTCTTGATAGGGTTTTGCATCTTTGCTGTCTTTGCCAGATAGGACTACAGGTTTTGGTAAAAGCGGATGAATCCAGTAAGAATGACTACCTTTTCCCCGCTTTGGTAATAACGTAAATCCTGCTTTTTGCAACATCTGTTTTAATTCTCTAATTTTTTTGGGCATTTAGTTTTATTTATTTGGACTTCTGGAAATTGCATTTGAATGATGTTACCCAACATTTTGGTGATTTTGTGATTTAATTTTGTTGGGTTGCGCTGTTGCTGAGAGATTAGTTGAAGGATTTATAATAGTAAAGTCTAACATTTTCGATTCTTGTTTTTTCTAACTCTTTTTGGACAGTACCTACCCACATATTAGGTAAAATATCCTGATTTTGATAAAAACTGTGAACTCGTTGGGCTGAATCGTTGAGTTTGAAATAATTAGCTAAATCTTGCTTATTTTTAAGACTATAATAGAGAACTGGATTATGATTAGCTTTTGAGAGGCCAAAACCAAATAATCTGGTAACTTCTAGAGGGTCTAAAACGAACTTTGGAAAATGTCTCCAGACCAAATTTTGGGTTTCTGATTTGGCAAAATCTTCTTCTTGAACTTCGGGATAAAGCTCAATTTCACTACGACCGTTGAAATAGAAATCAAAACCAACAACAGAGAGAAACCGACGTACGGAAATCAAATCCTCAGCGTTGCTGGCTAGGGATAAAGCTTGATCTAACTTTTTGGGATAATCTTTGATTCTAATGTGCATTTTTAAGCTAGATTCAGCAAGATTGCTTCTTAAATCAATCCCCGCAGAAAGAACAGTAACTTTACGAAAATCAAAGTCAGATCCTAAAAATTGCTGCAATAGAGAGTAGTCAATTTGCACACCAACAAGGTTTTCTACTCGATTAAAAAAAGTGAGGGATTGATGGAGATATTTTTGCCATTGTTGTGCCTTATCTTTGAAAAAGAACATAAATCTTGAGGCAATTAACTTGTCTAATTCTATCTTACAAGAAGCTTCAATGCTACAGTCTCCTTCTACATTCATCACAAAGTCTTCAAACAAGGGGAGTGGATAAATAGGCTCAACATCAAAGGCTTGTTGATGATTGCGAATAAACTGTAGTTTTTGTTCTTTAAATCTGTCTTTTTGGGTGACATTAGCTATCATAAATGGCTGGTTTTTATATTGTTGTTAAAAGATATGCCTAGAAAACCTCGAAATTTACAGTCTGGATATTCTTACCACATTACCATCCGTTGCAATAACCGTGAATTTAAGCTATCACGGCGTGAATGTCGGGAAGTGTTTCTTTATGCGATAAAAAAGGCTTTGGATAAATACAATTTCCAGCTTTATGCTTTGTGCATTATGTCAAATCATGTTCATTATTTGATTGCACCTAAACAGTCAGAAGAGTTACCCAAAATTATGCACTTCCTGAATTGGTACACGGCGATGTGTTTCAATCGAATGTTAAGAAGAACGGGACATGGTTCGACTTCGCTCACCACAAGCTTTTGGGAGAAACGATATTACTGTGATGGGTTTCCTTCTTCAGATAGAGACAGAGCATTAAATACTTTACGCTACATTCACGCTAATCCTAAAGCTGCCAAAATGCGCCAGAGTTTTTTCTATGACTTCAGCAATTATGGCAGTTATGAACGCTTAACCGATGATGGTTTAACTCAATGGCATCCAGCATTTCTGCGGCTAGGAAACAGCTTAGAAGAATGTGCCAGAAAGTATAAAGGCTTCTGCCAAAAGTATAAACCCAAGGAGAAGACCCCAACCCAATGCCACTGGGGTAGCAAGCTGCTGGCTGGGGTTCATCTCTCGGATAAGGGTTCAACCAGTGACCCTAAAAAATCTCCGTCCGTTCCACCTCCCCCGTGCCAGGTATCCGAAACCCCTGAACTGACAGAGGTTGTCCGTCAATTCATCGCTGCGAACCGTGCGCCAAGGGATGTAGAAATAGACTTTTGACCTTTTTTGAGGTGAGTGGTAGAATGGGGTGACTTACTCTGCGTCGTCGCCCGCAAAAGGATATTTACCTGTGGGATCCTGATCATATCCAATGAATGCATGTTGGGCTTCCACTTGACCGCTTTGATCCTTGGCAGTGGAGATAGTTTCGCGTTCTACGGGAGCAACTTGTTGGGGGCGGATGTTTTTCTTTGTCATGGTGTGTTTTCCTTTTTGTTTGTTCGTTTAACTTCTTCATAATGAAGAAGACTGGTTTGGTGAAGGCGTTAAATTGGTGTTGAAGGGTAATTTAACGAGTTGTCATTCACCAGAAGCTTTATATAAAACCTCTCTCCAAACCTCTCTCCTACAAGGAGAGAGGCTTTAAACTCTTTAAATTCTCAAGTTTTTTCCTGTTCCCTCTCCTCTTAGGAGAGGGTTAGGGAGAGGTATCTTAATTCATATTCCCCGTGCCAGGTATCATATTCCCCGTGCCAGGTATCGGAAACCCCTGAACTGACAGAGGTTGTACGTCACAAGGAGAGAGGCTTTAAACTCTTTAAATTCTCAAGTTTTTTCCTGTTCCCTCTCCTCTTAGGAGAGGGTTAGGGAGAGGTATCTTAATTCACCTCCCCCGTGCCAGGTATCAGAAACCCCCGAACTGACAAGGGTTGTCCGTCAATTCATCCAGGCGAACCGTGCGCCAAGGGATGTAGAAACAGACTTTTGATATTTTTTGAGGTGAGTGGTAGAATGGGGTGACTTACTCCGCGTCGTCGCCCGCAAAAGGGTTCCTTCTTATAGCTAATACGTTTTCATCTGCAATCCTAAGGGGTGTTACCCCCTGACCGCTTTGATCCTTAGCGGTAGAGATGGTTTCGCGTTCTACGGGAGCAACTTGTTGGGGGCGGATGTTTTTCTTAGTCATGGTGTGTTTTCCTTTTTGTTTGTTCGTTTAACTTCTTCGTAATGAAGAAGACTGGTTTGGTGAAGGCGTTAAATTGGTGTTGAAGGGTAATTTAACGAGTTGTCATTCACCAGAAGCTTTATATAAAACCTCTCTCCAAACCTCTCTCCTACAAGGAGAGAGGCTTTAAACTCTTTAAATTCTCAAGTTTTTTCCTGTTCCCTCTCCTCTTAGGAGAGGGTTAGGGAGAGGTAGAGTTTTAGTATTAACTAATGTGAATTTTTAAGAATAATCAATGCAACTGCCTACCATCAGATGATAAAAAGTGCAATTACTAATCAGTAGGCTAAGTGAAGCTACCCTGATTCTGATAATACGGACAATTATGATTCAAGGCAAGACCTTATCAATAAAAATTACTTATAGTAAACCAGGTTGTTAACACTCCTGTTTGCTTGATATTTCCGTGAAGCGGAAATCACTATCTCCTCCCGTCAAGTATTTGTAAATACTGATTTTCATCCACAGCACAGGAGAAAATAAACACTTGCTAAAACCGTTTTTTTTTGACATAAGAAAAAATTATATCCGTTAAAATATGTAAATTGAGTTGACATTTCAGCCGAATAATATGACAATTACTTTTGTGTTTTAGAAGCACAATCGTAATAAAATGCCATAAAATAGATATTTATGGCGCAAAATAGATATTTAAGCAGATAATTAACAAATTAAATGCCAAAATCCTCAATTAAAACAGAAATACAGGAATTATGGAACTTGACACAGGGTGATTCACAAATATGTGTAGCTATACTCGACGGATTGGTTGATCAATCTCATAATTGCTTTAATGCAGCAAATTTAACAAGATTGCCAACACTTATTCAGGGAGAAGCGACAGCTAATGGATCTATGTCTGGACATGGAACTCATGTAGCAAGCATCATATTTAGTCAACATAATTCCTCAGAATTACGGGGAATTGCTCCCCAATGTCGAGGGTTAATCGTCCCTATTTTTGGTGATAATAATAAGAAACTTTCTCAATTAGACCTATCTCGCGCCATAGAACAAGCCGTCAATGCTGGGGCGCATATTATCAATGTCAGTGCTGGACAACTCACTGATAATGGTGAAGCAGAAGGCTGGTTAGATAGGGCTGTGCAACTATGCAAAGATCACAATGTTTTAATTGTGGCTGCTGCTGGTAATGATGGTTGCGAATGTTTGCACGTTCCCGCATCTTTACCCACCGTATTAGCAGTAGGGGCAATGAATGACCAAGGTAAACCCATAGATTTTAGTAACTGGGGAGAAAGCTATCAAAACCAAGGCATTCTTGCACCGGGAGAACACATTTTAGGGGCAAAACCGGGGGGAGGGACACAAAAACTCAGTGGTACTAGCTTTGCTACTCCCATTGTTTCCGGTGTCGCTGCTTTACTCCTAAGTCTGCAAGTTCAGCGTGGTGAAACACCCGACCCCGCTAAGGTGAGAGCGGTTTTATTAGAAACTGCTATACCTTGCACAGATAAGGATACAGACGATATTAGTCGTTGCTTATTAGGCAAATTAAATATTTCTGGTGCATTAGCATATTTTACAGGAGGAACAATGTCCGAAGAATTAGATACAGTAGAAACCGTTGACAGTATTGAAGCTGCTGGTTGCGGTTGTGCAGAGATTACAAATAGTGCTGAACCAGAACCCAGCCCGGAAGAATTTATACCCCCTGAATTTTTCCCAGTAGTTCCTGCTGTGACAACTTCCGCACCTTTAACAAATTCATCCAATTCTCAATTTACTACCATGTCAAATCGTACATCTAATTACATTACTGCTAGTCAAGCACCCAGCGACCTCGCTGAAGTTAACTTAGTGTATGCTTTAGGTACACTGGGTTATGATTTTGGTTCAGAAGCCAGAAGAGACTCTTTTAAACAATTAATGCCGGGAGTACAAATAGACGGAACAGCAATTCCCGCTAATCCCTATGATGCGCGGCAGATGGTAGATTATTTAGGAGATAATCTTTCGGAAGCTAAATCTTTAATTTGGACTTTAAATTTAGAATTAACTCCTATCTATGCAATAGAACCAGGTGGTGCTTTTGCCAGAGATGTTTATGCTATTTTACAACAATTATTATCGGGACAAATTCAAGCAGAAGACAGCGAGAATTATGTAGAGAGAGTCAGTATTCCCGGTATTTTATCAGGACGCAGTGTGAAACTATTTTCTGGTCAAGTTGTGCCAGTAATTGAAGTTCCCAACATTCGGGGAATGTATGGTTGGAAGGTTAACACCTTAGTTCAAGCTGCTATTCAGACAGTGCAAGCACAAGCTTCAGAAGCACAAGAAGAGTCTATTCGTCGGACTTTGGGTAGTTTCCTCAGCCGTATTTATTATGACTTACGGAATTTAGGGACAACTTCCCAAGATAGGGCGTTGAATTTTGCCTCTACGAATGCTTTTCAAGCGGCTTCTACCTTTGCGGAAGCTGTGGCTACAGGTATGGAGTTGGATAGTATTACTGTAGAGAAAAGTCCTTTCTGTCGTTTAGATAGCGATTGTTGGGATGTAAAATTGAAGTTCTTTGACCCTGAAAATAGTCGTCGGGCGAAGAAGCTATTCCGGTTTACAATTGATGTGAGTGATATTATTCCTGTTACTTTGGGCGAAGTCCGTTCTTGGTCTACTCCTTATTAATAGTGGTAGGTTGGGTTAAGCAACAGCGCAACCCAACAAAGTCTTTTATCTCGTTATCTCGTTCCCAGTCTCTGACTGGGAATGCGGTTACAGAGGCTCTGACTCTGCTTTAATAGAAGGCAGAGCCTTCTAGAATTCATTCCCATACGGAGTATGGGAACGAGAAACGCGAAAAACGAGGAAATGAGAAATCAATTTCCAAAATCTACAATCTAAAATTGATTATGAGATTACCCAAACTTTCCCCTCCGGTAAAAAGACCAGATATTATTTATCCTCATCGTTCTGTTGATGTCATTCATGGTAGAGTCGAGGACTTAGTTAGCATTCGCATGGACTTATTACATGGTGCTAATTATAATGACCCCGCTGCATTTCAAAATCGTAGTTATCAGCAAATTAAATCTTCTTGCAGTTGTGTAATTTAGGAGTTATCAAAATTATGAGTAAACCAAAGAAAACCCCCGCAAATTCGAGTCAACCAGAACCCAAACAAACAGCAGAAATTAAACGTAATATTTTGTCAACTGGTTTGGAAGATTATGGTTTTTGGTCGCAGGAAATGGCTAGACAAAAAGCCCAACAAACTGAACCTGATAAACCTTTCCGTCGTGGTCGGATTTGGTGTTAGTTGGTGCGGTTTTCATATCCCCGACTTCTTTGAGAAGTCGGGGATCTAATTTTTTAATTTTTTAAAGAAGTATATCTTTACGTAATAAATATCAGATTTTTATATGCGAAGGATGTTCAATGGACATCTCCAGAAATTAAATATGCGTATCCTAGAACCCTTGTAGAGACATTCCATGGGTAGGGATTCTCGGCTCTACATTCTTTTCTGGAGATGTCTAATAGTGATTATAAATCCTGAACCATAGTAAATACTTATAGTATGGTGTGCAGTAATCTTATGTACTAAGTAATTGAACAAAATTAATTACACAAAAATCTGGGCTGAAATCCTTAACTGGCGAAGAATTGGTAAATCATCAATGTATAATTAATTTTATCGCGGTACTTATTGCAGAGTGAATAATTCACATAACCACAAAGAAAATGTACTCTTTAATACAGAATGTTTTTTTAATCAAATATAAAGTCAGCTAATTCTATTCAGCAAACATCAAGAAATCGGGAATTACTGAGTCAGCAATAAGAATAACAACCATGAATAAACGTATTCGTCCTTTATATCGTCTTTTAGCACTAGCTATAGGTGCAATGGTTTTGGCAATTTTTGCCCCCACAGTTGTCCAAGCTGCAGATCCTGTGACACTGGAATCCTTAAATGCCACAACTCAGCAATTACAAATTTCCATTGATACTACCTGGGTACTACTCACAGGCTTTTTAGTATTTTTCATGCAGACTGGATTTTCCATGTTAGAGGCAGGTTTGCTGCGCCGAAGAGGTGTAGTTAATGCCCTATTAGAAAACTTTATTGATGCGGCTGTCACCATTCTCATCTGGTGGGGTGTGGGCTTTGGCATCGCTTTTGGTACAAGTGCTGGTGGGTTTATTGGTACAGACACTTTTTTCTTAAGTCAATTACCAGTTAACGGTACTTTTACTAATGGTGGTGTACCAGGAATAGCTTCAGGACTCAATGCTTATACTTTGTTCTTCTTTCAGTTTGCTTTTGCGGCTACTGCCAGTACAATTACTACTGGGGCAATGGCTGGGAGAACGGACTTTATCGGTGATTTAATCTACAGCGCTGTCATGGCTGCGTTCAGCTATCCCGTGATTGTGCATTGGGTATGGAACTCCAGCGGCTGGTTATCGAAAATAGGTTTTCATGATTTTGCTGGTAGTACAGTGGTTCATACCGTTGGTGGTTGGACAGCTTTAGTTGGTGCTTTTTTACTTGGTCCACGCCCTGGACGAACTCCTTGGGGGCAGATTCCTCCAGCCCATAACTTAGGTTTGGCAGCTTTGGGAACTATGATTCTCTGGTTTGGCTGGTACGGCTTTAACCCCGGTTCAACCCTCGGTACTGGTAATCCTGGCTTAATTGGTTTAATCACCCTGAATACGACCCTGGGGGCTGGTGCTGGGGCGTTAGCGGCGCTGTTTTATCAATATAGTCGTTCACGTAAATGGGATTTAGTCTATTGTCTGAATGGTTCTTTGGCAGGTTTGGTAGGTATTACCGCTGGTTGTGCTTTTATAGCACCTTGGGCGGCGGTTGTGATTGGCTTAACTGGGGGAATTTTAGTAGTTTCAGGAATTGATATTATTGAATCATGTAAAATTGATGATCCTGCGGGAGCATTTTCTGTTCATGGTATTAATGGCATGATGGGTACACTTGCAGTTGGTTTTTTAGGTCAACCAGAACTGACTTTGAATAAAAAAGCTGGATTTTTATTAGGTGGTGGTTTTGATTTGCTGGGTGTGCAGATTTTGGGCGTAGTCGCAGTATCAGTTTTCACTCTTGGTTTTGCCTTTTTAATGTTTACTGGACTCAATGCTATTGGTAAGCTGCGTGTTAATCCTGAAGCTGATAAGGTGGGGATTGATAACTATGAACACGGTGCAACTGTCTGGTCTGATTTTCATGCAGTTGAGGAGCTTTTAGAGAAGGAAAAAAATAACTCCAAAAATCCTCAAGTAAGTCCGTAGGGTTTGCGGAATCAGTTGTTGGTGGGTTAGGTGCAAGCTAACCTACCCTCCGGCTAACACAAAAACACCAACCGGAAAAAAGTGATTTTATGGTGTTGACAAAAAATTTTCAGTGTGTTATCATAGTATTGACGAGGAAGAACTATTTTAAATTAATAACGAAAATAGCCAGATCCCCGACTTCTTTAAGAAGTCGGGGATCTAAATTAAATTCTATTAATTCTTAGCTGCTGGTTGAGTGCCTGTAATGGTAATATCTATGGTTGTGACTTTGGCGGCTAAATTGGTTAAGGGTTGTTTCATATCAGATTGGTTTCCGACTACTAAGGTGACTAAGTTTTCTGGTTTTAAGTATTTCTGCGCTACTCGTTTCACGTCTGCGGTTGTGGTGGTAGTGATGGCTTTTTGATAACGAAATAGGAAATCGGCGGGATAACCATAATATTCGTATCGCATTAATCTGGATAATGTTTGGCTAGGATCTTGAAAGTTGAAGACAAAGGAGTTTAAGGTGGAGTCTTTGGCTTTATTTAATTCTTGGACTGTGATATTTGCGGTTTGTAGCCGTTTAATTTCTGTTTCTAGGGATTTGATAAACTGAACTGTGGTTTCTGTGCGGGTTTGTCCTCCAGCGACGAATGTTCCTGGATAGTCAAACCGGGGACTCCACATACCATAGACAGAATAAGCTAAACCTTGACGCGATCGCAATTCATTAAATAAACGTCCGCCAAAACTATTTAAAACGCCATTCATGACATCTAAGGCTGGATAATCGGGATTGTCGAATTTTCCGCCTAAATGACCAAGTAAGACGCTACTTTGGGTGAGTTGAGGTTGATTAACGAAATATACACCACCTAAGTTAGCTTGAGTGACTTGTGGTAATGGGGTTTTGGCAATTTGCGGATTTGGTTCCCAGTCACCTAATTTGGCTTGTATGAGCGATCGCATTTTTTGAGCATTAAAATCACCCACAATCCCTAAAATGATCTTATTGGGGTGAAAATACTGTTGATAAAATTTCAGCAAATCATCACGGGAAATTTTATCGAGAGTTGCATATTCAACTGTCCGGGCATAAGGACTTTCTTGCCCATAAATTAATTTTCTCAACTCTCGACTGGCAATACTATTAGGATTATCATTGCGTCGAGCAATACTACCGCGAATTTGAGTTTTATCCACATCCAACTTTTCCTGTGCAAAAGCCGGTTCTCGAAGTACCTCAGTAAATAGCCCAAACACCATGTCTACGTCTTCAGTCAGGGCTTCAAAACTAGCACTGCCAGCAGCCTCACCCATATCTGTTTCCACAGAGGCAGCCCGTTGTTCTAGAATTTCATTTAATTCATCTGCGGAATGTTTTTGAGTGCCACCACTTCGCAATGTAGAACCCACCAAAGAAGCTAAACCTGCCTTTTCCGCTTGTTCCCAACGGCTACCTGTTCTGATTAGTGCTGTACCACTTACCAATGGTAGTTCATGATCTTCCATCAAATAAACTACTAAACCATTTTTTAGGACATACCTTTCATACTTAGGTAATTTAATTGCTGATACTGGCGGAAATTGTAATTCATTGTAATGCTTTGCTGTGGTTGCTGCCCAAGAAAAATTCAAATTTACGAGCAAACAAGCAACAACAATCACCAATGTAAAAACAAATCTTTGTCCCTTAGAAAAGTGGAATTTTTTGCTTTTCAAATCAAACCTCAACATATCTATCTTCAAATTTGGATCAGGATTTATGGCTAACGCCGCGCTTCGCTATCAAGATTAAAGGATTGACAGGATTAATCTTTAATCCTGTTTGAATTTTGGATTTCTAGCACAGCATGGCGCAAGTAAACCCACTATTCTTAATCGCCAAAAATCTTGCTCAATATTACTTTTGACTTATGCCTTGTGGTACTATCCTGGTTGTTTGGATAACAACTTGCCAACTATGCGATTTTCTGGTATAAATGTGGCTTGGGCTACTCTTTGAATATCTTCAGGAGTAACAGCGGCAATTTTCTCTAATTGCTGAAATAAATTGCGCCAAGAACCGGTTTTGACTTCATATTCTAACAACTGTGCTGCCATGCCGGAATTAGAATCAAGGCTGCGTAACAAACCGGCTCTGGCTTGGGTTTTTAGTCGTGCCAATTCCACCGCAGATACAGGTTCAGTTTTCAATTTATCAATTTCTTGGCGTAAGGCGATCGCTACTTCATCTACTGTTTTCCCTGGAGACGTGAGAGCATAAAAGAAGATCAGATTAGGATATTTATCTCCTGGAAAGCCACTAGAACCTTGAGCATTTAGAGCTAAACTTTGTTTTTCTACTAAAGACTTATAAAGTCTTGATGTTCTCCCGTCACTCAATAAACTGCCAATTATTTCATAAACTGCATTATCAGGATGAGTAACAGCCGGACGATGATAACCTTCTAAATACCAAGGTTGGGTAGATAGTTCTAAAGTAACTTCCCTGGTGGCGGTTTGCTGGGGTTCTACAGGTAATTTTTGTTGGGGTTTAGGTTTAGCTTGATAACGTCCAAAATAAGTTTGTGCCAGTTTTTTGACTTCAGCGGGATTGACATCGCCGACAATCGCAATTGTTAAATTACTGGGAGCATAATAAGCATCAAAAAACTTCTTAACATTCTCTGGTGTTAAGTTGCGAATATCTTGATCATAACCAATTACTGGTCGGCGATAAGGATGAACTTTGAAAGCCGCATCTATGAATTTTTCTACCATCTGACCGATAGGAGAATTTTCGACTCGTAAGCGTCTTTCTTCCAAAATTACTTCTTTTTCTTTATAGAATTCTCGAAATACAGGATCTAAAAACCGATCTGATTCCAAGGACATCCATAGTTCTAATTTATTCGATGGAAAGCTATAAAAATAGCGAGTAGCTTCGGAAGAAGTATTAGCATTTAAACCCACACCTCCAGCTTGTTCAACTATTTGCCCCATTTCGTTTTGTTTAACTAATTTCAGGGCTTGAGATTCTACTGATTTAAATTCAGTTTCTAACCCGACTATTTCAGCTTTTTTTTCGCTGGTTTTTGCAGTTTTGATTTGGTTATCTAAATTTTCTAACTTGGCTAAAAGTGGTGCTTCGGCTTGATAGTCTGTAGTGCCGATGCGCTTTGTGCCTTTAAATGCTAGATGTTCGAGAAAGTGGGCTACCCCTGTTTGTCCATCTGGTTCATCAATGCCACCGACATCAGCATAGGTGAGAAAGGAAACTACTGGGGCTTGATGTCTTTCTAAAACGATGAATTTTAGCCCATTATCCAGGCGAAATTCAGTGAGACGATTAATTACTTGTTCTAGGTAAGGTTGAATGGAACTTTGGGATTTTTGCAGGGCTAAAGCTGTTTCCGGTATCCATCCCCCACTAAATACTATTAACGCCAAAATGGTGGCTAATAGACGACGGAATGGGAATTTTTTAACGTTACCCATGAAGAAATTTAAAATTGTCTGGTGCATAAGCAAAAGTTAAAGTAAATTTACATTACTTGAGAAATAGACTACTTAACAAAAAGAGAGTTATCTTCTATTAAGCTTTTTGTATTTTTAGCATTTGGTGTTGCACAATAGGGCTACGAATCTTGTTTTAAAGATATCAAAATAACTACTATGCGGATTTTTAGTTCTCCTCCATCATCAGAAACGCAGACGCGCGGACGTATTTTGCAAGCAGCACAGCGGTTATTTGCAGCCAAAGGGTTCGAGGGAACTACAACCCGTGATTTAGCACAAACCGCAGGGGTAGCTGAAGGAACTCTCTTTCGTCATTTTGCCAATAAAAAAGCAATTTTGGTGGAAGTGGCCACTAGCGGTTGGGTGGATATTCTCACAGATTTACTGACAGAACTTAGCGAAATGGGTAGCTATAAGGCGATCGCTCAAGTTATGCGGCGACGGATGTGGAATTTACAAAAAAACGCCGATATTATGCGCGTTTGCTTCATGGAAGTGCAATTTCATCCAGATTTGCGCGATCGCATTCAAACAGAAGTTATTGATAAAATGACAGATGTTGCTGAAGCATTTTTTCAAACTGCAATAGATAAAGGCATCTATCGTCAGATGGATGCCAAACTTGGAGCTAAAGTTTTTTTAGGTTTATTTGCGATCGCCGGTTTCTCTGATCATACCCTCATAGACCCCAACGCCTCCCCCCAAGAAATGCAAAAAATGGCGGAGGGGTTAGCGGATATCTTTCTTAACGGTGTCCTAGCAAAGGAATAGGCAATAGGCAATAATTATTACCACTGACAACTGACTAATTACCCATTGCTTGCGCTTGATGACTCCACTGTTGTACTAATTCAACTGCTGGACACAAATCCCGGTTATGCAATGTCGCTACTTGCAAGCGCATAACTTGTCTATGCAATCTGTGAGTAGGAGTTTGGGCTAGTTGAGCTATGGAAATAACCCCAGAGTGAAGTAATACACCGCAATATTGAGTTCCTACACTGGGAACACGGGCTAAACCTGCTAAAACTACCCATTTATTCACAGAATGGATATTTACCTGTAATTTACCTGCTAATACTATTCTCTCTTCTGGAGTTTTTCCTCTTTTGATTAGTTCTTCTGTGGTATTAATGCCACAATTTTTGAGTTGAGCTTGATCTTCTGCACTCAATCCTGGTAAGTCTTTAACGGGCCAATCGGATTTTTGAAGTAAATTTCTATTAGTTGCACGGTTAGTGGTCATTTTTGGAGTTTTTAGTATGGGTTAATTTTATGTAAAAATTCAGGATTTACTGGGATTTTATTTTCTGAATTTTAACACTCTTATCAAATCGCCATCCCTCTTTAGGAATGTATTACTAACATTATCACCTATAAAAAATGGACCCTCCAATGTATTTACTGCTCAACTTCCTACATTAAAGGAGGTTTACAGTCAATAATGCCCGATAAGTGTCATCTTAAATATAAAAATTTAATTACAAATATTAACTTAATTCTTGTCTAAAGATCCCCGACTTCTCTAAGAAGTCGGGGATCTGATATATTCTTAACCTAAAGTTAATTGTCCTTGCATTACTATTACAGCTTGTCCAGATAGAAAGACGCGGTTGGCTCCTGGATAGTACATTTTCACCACTCCACCGCGATTGGAAGCTTGATAAGCCAAAAATTCATCTTTTCCCAATTTATCCCGCCAAAAAGGTGCTAAACAACAATGTGCTGCACCTGTTACCGGATCTTCATCAATTCCTAACATGGGGGCAAAAAAGCGGGAGACAAAATCATATTCTGAACCAGAATCAGCAATGCTAGTAACGATAATATCCGCCTTTGTTAAGGTTTTCATCTGCTGGAAATTCGGCTGCATTTCTCTGACTAATTGCTCAGATTCTACTTCTACTAAATAGCCGAGAGAATTTTGGACAACAGATTTACAAGTTACTCCTAAAACTTGACTTAATTCTGGAGGTGATTCCGCAGATTGAGAGAGATTCACCGGAAAATCTAACTGAATCCAATCATTTTCTAGTTTAGCTATTAGTATACCACTTTTTGTATAAAAACGCGCCTCCTGATTTGGTAATAAATGCCCTTGTGACCATAATACATGAGCGCTGGCTAAGGTAGCGTGTCCACACAGGGGAACTTCTACCGTGGGAGTAAACCAGCGCAAATTAAACCCATCATCTTGTTTAACTAAAAAAGCGGTTTCTGATAAGTTCATTTCCTGGGCGATATTTTGCATCCATGCTTCAGATTGTGGACTATCTAAAACACATACAGCCGCAGGATTTCCTTTAAATGGAGTATTAGTGAAAGCGTCTACTTGAGTAATAATTTGATTCATTTTCAGTCAGAAGGTAGAAATCTCTAAATCTATAATTCTGTGTGGGATTTTAGCCATTGTTCTAAGTCATTAATATCTCCAAAATCTAATAATGCTTCTCCGAGGTCTTCTAGCTGTGCTATTGTCAAGCTGTTAATACTTTCGATATGGCGAGTAATCAATTTTCCAAACCGCTTAGATAACTGCCGCAGCAGTAAGATTTTTTCACCTTCTTGTCTACCTTCCTGTCTACCTTCTTGTCTACCTTCTTGTCTACCTTCTTGTTCACCTTCCTGCTTTGCTTCTTGATATACCCTTGTTTGCTTAATATCACTTACTAAAAACATGGCTTCTATCTCCTGACGGCTTAATTGGGAAAACTTTGACACTAAGACAGTTTCCAATAACTCTATAATACCTTGTCTTTCTCTCTCATTGCTAACTTCTGTTTTTGTTCTTGCCATCAAGTTTTGAACTAATTGTGGTGATTGGTTTTCTTTACTGACAATTAATTCAATTAACCCTACACCTATTGAACCTGATGGTATTTCATCTAAATAAATTCGTTTGATGCGACCACTATTGACTAATTCTTGTTGGTAATTAGTTAATCTTTCCACATCTAAACTACGTTTAGCAAATAAAGCTACTGCCTGCCAGTCTTGTTCTGGTTTATATTGATTGAGATAAATATTTATCTCTGTGATTAATTCCCAGTAAAATTCTGGTTTATTTTGAAATTGGACTTCGACAAAATAGATGGGTTTTTCTTCACTATCTGGCATGAATATTCCATCAAATCGAAAGGCTTTTTCTTTGACTTCTACAGATGTAAACTCATAACCTTCCGCATTTTCTGTGGGTTGTCCCAGTAGTTCAAATAATAGAGTATGGAAGGTGAGGAAGATTTGATAGAATATTGTATCTGTGTGCATTATTTATGATTCTGTGTGGGATTTTAGCCATTCTTCTAAGTCGTTAATATCTCCAAAATCTAATAATGCTTCTCCCAGGTCTTCTAGCTGTGCTATTGTCAAGCTGTTGATGCTTTCAATATGGCGAGTAATCAATTTTCCAACCCGCTTCGATAATATTCGTAACAGTAAGCTTCTCTCACCTTCTTGTCTTCCTTCTTGTTCACCCTCCTGTTTGGCTTCTTGATATACCCTTGTTTGCTTAATATCACTCACTAAAAACATCGCTTCTATCTCCTGACGACTTAATTGGGAAAACTTTGACATCAAAACACTTTCCAGTAATTCTATAATACCTTGTCTTTCACTATCATTGCTAACTTCCGTCTTGGTTCTTGCCATTAAGGTTTTTACCAATTCCTGTGATTGGTTTTCTTTACTGACAATTAATTCAATTAATCCCATCCCTATTGACCCTGATGCTATTTCATCTAAATAAATTCGTTTGATTCTTCCACTATTGACTAATTCCTGTTGATAATTAGTTAATTTTTCTACATCTAAACTCCGTTTAGCAAATAAGGCTACCGCTTGCCAATCTTGTTCTGGTTTATATTGATTGAGATAAATATTTATCTCTGTAATTAATTCCCAATAAAACTCTGGTTTGTTTTGAAATTGGACTTCGACAAAATAGATGGGTTTTTCTTCACTATCTGGCATGAATATTCCATCAAATCGAAAAGCTTTTTCTTTGACTTCTACAGAAGTAAATTGATAACCTTCCGCATTTTCTGTGGGTTGTCCCAGTAGTTCAAATAATAGAGTATGGAAGGTGAGGAAGATTTGATAGAATATTGTATCTGTGTGCATTATTTATGATTTAATTCCAAGTTGGTAGCTTCTGCTAAATGCTTAATTAGTGTAGACTGAGGTAAGGGTCCATGTAAGTGATTCCAAGGTAAAATTTGCTCAGTTGACCAATTGCTGTGAACATAAAAATCTAAGTCGGGAATTTGTCCTTTCAGTTGTTTAAAAGCCCGTTTATAACTTCCCAAAGAGTCGCCAAAATCACGGGTTAATTCTAATAATGGAGAAAGTCGGCGATCGCCTCTCGACAACAAAGCCTGTATAATTGACCAATTATAGCTTTCTGGTCGAAACTCCATACCTTGAGGTTTTATTTGCTTTTGTAACAATTGCAACCGCTTTTCTGCTTGCTTATTTACCCCAAACCATTGAAATGGTGTGTGTGATTTGGGGACAAAGGTACTACACCCCAGTGTTAACCGCAAACCAGGAGCAGCTTTTCTTACGCCTTCCATCATTTTTACAGTTGCGTCCACATCTTCTGCTTCTTCCCCAGGAATTCCCACCATTCCATAGAGTTTTAAACTAGATAAACCACCAGCTTTTGCATTGATAGCTGCTTGGATAATTTCATCATTATGTAATTTTTTATTGACAATTTTCCGAACTTTTTCCGAACCACTTTCCACCGCAATTGTCAATGATCTTGTATCTCGTTTTGCCAAAGTTTCGGCTAATTTAACTGTAACTGTATTGGTTCTTACAGAAGCCACACTCAACCGCACATCATCATATTTTGGTTGACCAATATAATCTAATAATTCTGTAAATTCTGGATGTTGAGTAACAGAAGCCCCCAACAAACCCAACCGACTTGTAACTTTTAAACCCCGTTCAATCCCAGGAATTAAAGAATTTTCCAAACTCGCAGTTCTAAAAGGCAACGTTAAATAACTAGCTAAACAAAAGCGGCACATTTCGGGACAACTCCGCACCACTTCCACCATATAAATATTTTCCCAAGCCGCTTTTTCTGTCACCACAGTAGAAGCAGAAAGAGTATTGCCTCGATAAGTTTGCTTTTGGATAATTGGGGGAATTTCCTCTGAAATCGGATTAATTGATTTTATTTCCCCATCTGGGGTAACATATTCTATTACATATAAACTAGGAATATAAATTCCCGGAACTTGGGCTAAAGTTTTTAACTGAGTTTCTCTATCAGCATTTCTGACTTTTTTATAAGTATCTATAAAATCGCCAAGCAGATTTTCACCATCTCCCAATAAAATCACATCGAAAAATTCGGCATAAGGTTCAGGATTAGCCGTCAAAACTGGTCCACCACCAAAAACTAAAGGATAATTTTGATTGCGAGAATCAGCCCGAATGGGAATTTCTAAAGATTCCAAAAGATTAAAAATATTCACATAATCTAATTCCCAAGACATCGAAAAACCTAATAATTCTGGATGTCTAGGAAGTTGTTCCCGAATATCAGTAAATAAGCGACTTACCTGCAAATCATCACGCATGGCCAAAGTCGCCCATACCACCTGATAACCCAGGCTAGTTATCCCCACAGTGTACTCATTGGGAAAGGCGAAAATTACGGGAATGGCATCGTGCTTGGGGGTTGCAGGGGTAAATAGAAGGCGTTCGCAGTCAAATACAGATGATGTCACAGCTTTTTTAGTAAGGTTATCTATATTTAATTTTAAGCCATAGAATAATCAAGTTAAAACATAATGTCACCCCATTAGCGAGAATAACGGGCAAAGCACCGAGAATAATCCCATAGACTAACCACAGAAACAAACCACTCATGAAGACTATCAGCATCACATAAGAAACATCTTTTGCTGATTTCGTGCGCCATATTTGGAACATTTGTGGTAAAAAAGCAATAGTAGTTAATGCCCCTGCAACTAAGCCTAAAATGGTGATAAAATCCATGTTCAATAATATATCCTGATTTTAAAGATTATACTCCATTAATTGCAGATATTTAGCTCAATAGTAGAAATTAAAAATTGAAAAAGTTTGTTAGATTATGTTATTTGAATCTTATATCCGGAAAAAATATTATTTGTGAGTTATTGTTTTGATGATAATGTGGGCATTCTATGGGAACACCAAAAAATAAATTACCCAATTTCGTGGGATGGGCATCCTACCCGTCCTTGATGATTAGCGGGCAAGATGCCCGCACCACAAGAAATTTTTGGGTATTTTTTTAATTGGAAGTCCCTATAAGAATAAGTAGGTGAACACAATAAAACCAAACTGTGTAAAGAAACGTAAAATCGCTGAAAACTTCTTTACTCTTGCCTCTTGCCTCTTGCCTTGCCATAACAACAATTTTCAACGCCAACCTACTTATCCATTAAAAAAGCTAAAAACCGAATAAAATAAATCCTTTGCTGACAAGCCTTTCAAGACTTAACGGGAAAAGTCAGAATTCTACATGAGGCGTAATGCGATCGCCTAAACAGATCATATAAATATGTGTATGTGTAGACCCCGTAGTTGCCCTCATAATTAGAGGGTTAATGATTAATATCAATTCTACATGATGCGATCGCCCAAAAAATCCCATAATATATGTAGGGACGATCCCCCCGTGGTTCTCCTAATCTTTACTACAATTATATTTTACATAAGGATAAATCTTTGTGGATGATACTCTGACAATAACTAATGCAAATATTCCCCATGCACCAGAATTAGCAATTATTCGATTAGAGGATATTTTCAAAATTTATGGAATTGGGGAAATAGAAGTTAAGGCACTGAATAATGTAAATTTGGTGATCACACAAGGCGAATATTGTTCGATTATGGGACCCTCTGGTTCGGGCAAATCTACAGCTATGAATATTATCGGTTGTTTAGATCGTCCTAGTAGTGGAAATTATTATTTAGATAATTTGAATGTCGCGCAAATGAATGATACTGAATTGGCGCATATTCGCAATAGAAAACTCGGTTTTGTCTTTCAACAATTCCATTTATTAAATCAATTAACAGCCCTAGAAAATGTCATGCTGCCAATGGTATATGCTGGTGTTAAACCTGGGGAAAGAAAAGATCGGGCGACATCCGCATTAATCAAAGTTGGCTTAGAAAAACGTCTCAACAACAAACCTACCCAATTATCAGGGGGACAACAACAAAGAGTAGCGATCGCTCGTGCCATTGTCAACAATCCTGTTGTTCTCCTCGCAGACGAACCCACTGGCGCACTTGATTCTCATACTACCCAAGAAGTATTAGACTTGTTCAGTGAACTTAATAGCAGTGGTATTACCGTTGTTATTGTCACCCATGAATCAGAAGTTGCGCGACAAACTAAACGGATTGTTTGGTTTCGTGATGGTGAAGTTGTTCATTCTCATCTGACTCCCCATGAATTACATGAAGTTGTCACATCTTAAATACAGCAGGAGGGAAAAGATAAGAGTTTGATGGCTTAATTTTCTTACTTCACTAAATCAAAATTTGCACTGGGAGTAAATCTAAAAAGATGTCTAACACCCTATATGATAGCGATTTGCAATTATGGATTGAGCAAACAATTCAGCAGTTACAAAATCATGAATTTGAGTCGCTAGATATTCAGCATTTGATTGAGGAGTTAGTTGATTTGGGTAAATCGGAGAAGAATACGCTCAGAAGTAATCTCAAAATTTTATTGGCTCATTTACTCAAGTTAAAGATTCAACATGATGCACCTGATTCGATGAAGGGAAGTTGGTACAGTTCAGTTGTGGAACATCGTCAGCGGGTTCTGGATAATTTAGCCGATACTCCCTCTCTTAAAAGTTTCTTGGTTGAAGCTATAGAAAAAGCTTATCCCGACGCTCGTAAGTTAGCAATTAAAGAAGCTAAATTTGCCAAATTTGGGGTGCGGATACCGGAAGAAAGTGAATATCCTATCACCTTTCCTTTTTCGATTGAGCAAATTTTAAATGAGGACTTCTACGGATTGTAAATGACAGGAGAAGTTTCATTTCACAAAAGTAAGGTGGGAATTACCCACCATAAATTATTAAACTTGAATTACACCTTAAACTTAGCGGTGATTCGCTTCATGGCTTCTTCCACATTTTCCCGACTATTAAAGGCAGAAATGCGGAAATAACCCTCACCCGCAGCCCCAAAACCAGAACCGGGAGTTCCTACTACATTCACAGTTTCTAATAATTTATCGAAAAATTCCCAACTAGATAAACCATGAGGAGTTTGCACCCATACATAAGGGGCATTTACACCACCATAAACATTTAAACCAGCATTTGTCAGTTCTTCACGAATGATTTTAGCATTGTCTAAATAGAAGTTTACCAAAGCTTTGATTTGTGTTTGTCCTGCTTCTGAATAAACCGCTTCTGCACCACGTTGAATAATATAAGAAACGCCGTTAAATTTGGTAGACTGACGACGATTCCAGAGTTTCCAAAGTTCGACATTAGTACCGTCAGCAGCTTTAGCTGTGAGGTTTTTGGGAACAACAGTTAAAGCGCAACGAGTTCCGGTAAACCCAGCATTTTTGGAGAAAGAACGAAATTCAATAGCACAATCTCTCGCACCTTCGATTTCAAAAATAGAATGAGGTAAGGTAGGATCTGTAATAAATGCTTCGTAAGCAGCATCAAAGAAGATAATTGAACCGTTAGCTTTGGCATAATTTACCCAGGCTTGCAAGTGTTCTTTAGTTGCAGTTGCACCTGTAGGATTATTAGGAAAGCAAAGATAAATTAAATCAACTTTTTGGCTAGGAATTTCCGCTGTGAAATTATTTTCAGCGGTGACAGGTAAATAAACTAAACCACCATATTCACCTTTTTCATTCGCGTCTCCCGTGTTACCTGCCATGACGTTGGTATCTACGTAAACGGGGTATACTGGGTCTGTAACGGCGATAATGTTATTTTTGCCAAAAATATCGAGAATGTTGCCAGAATCGCACTTAGAACCGTCGGAAATGAAGATTTCATCGGCTTCTATGGCTGCTCCCCGTGCCTGGAAGTCGTGGGTGGCGATTTTCTCCCTTAACCAAGCATAACCTTGTTCTGGTCCATATCCTTTAAAAGATGAGCGATCGCCCATATCTTCTACAGCTTTAATCATGGCTGTGCGACAAGCTTCTGGTAAGGGTTCAGTGACATCACCAATCCCCAAGCGAATGATTTTAGCATCAGGGTTAGCTTGGGCAAAAGCATTTACCCGTCGCGCAATTTCTGGAAACAGATAACCAGCTTTGAGTTTCAGGTAGTTGTCGTTAATTGTAGCCATAGTAAATTTTGAGAAAAAAGACAATCATACACTATCTTACTTTGAGTAATGTCTGATAGAGCAATTTTCCATAAAATCGAGTTATAATTATTTTAGAAAATTCCCGTATTTGAGAAACTATGAGTCTCATTAATGAAGCTACTAAACAACGAATTATCAAAGAGGTTTTAGAGGCTAGAAAAAATCGTCCTCAGTTTCTAGTTGCTATGCAAGAACGCCAAAAGCAAGGTTTAAAAATTGCTCGACAATGTGCCAAAATATTGAAAGAAAGATTTGGTGCAGAAAAAGTTGTCTTATTCGGTTCTTTATTGGATCATCAACAAATGAGTTGGCGTTCTGATATTGATTTAGCTGTTTGGGGTTTACCGGAAAAAGATTATTTTAAAGCAGTGGGTGTTCTTTTGGATATTGCTGAAGATTTTTCTCTTGATTTAATGGAAGCACAACACGCTAAACCTTATATTTTACCTGCAATTTCTCAAGGAATAGAGCTATGATTGCATTGAGGAGAAAAATTGCTGAAGAACTAATCAAGCTTGAAGAATTGGTAAATAGAGTTAATAGATTATGAACGAATACAAAGATCCCCGACTTCTTGAAGAAGTCGGGGATCTGAACCTCCTTTCCTTTATAAATCAAATAGGATTGCTATATTTATGGAAGATATAAATAAATTTGATGCTTTTTTAGTCAATAATTAAATAATACCAATTCCCAATTCCTAATCCCCAATCATCTAATTTACAACTTGATTACTATGACTGCGAGGATCATCTTGATTACTATCTGTGGCGACTCGTGCAGAAAATTGCGAGGTTTTGCCATTACCTTGAATGTGGGGAAGGGTAGAACCGGCAATTAAGGCTTCTAAATTACTAGCCATAATGGTGCGGGGAATATCACCAATGGTTTCAGCGATGGTTTCTCCTTGTTTACCCAAAAATACAAAGTGGGGAATGCCATCTACTCGATATTTGAGCATTTCTGGCAACCATTTGGTATTATCAACATTCAACATGACAAAATTCAGGTTGTTATTGTACTTTTCTCGGAGTTTGGCCATGTCGGGTGTCATCTTCTGGCAAACTGTACACCAATCGGCGTAGAACTCGACGAGAGAAGGTTTTCCATTGCTGACAGCTACTTCTAAGGGAATAGCAGTTTTACCCAATTCCGCCAGGGAAACTGAGGTAGAATCAGTTTTAAGTCCCAGGAAGAGGGCAACTCCCAAAGCGATCGCTACAATAGCAATTAAGAAGTTTTTGATGCGGTTACTAGAATTTACAGGGGCTTCGGTACTCATAATCAATTTATTAAGACTTATTAACTTAGTTCATCTTACTGTTTTCTTACATAATGAAAAAAAGAGTTACCCTGACTTTTCCCAAACGGGCGATTCAAATGCCTGTTACCTACCGACTAGCAAAGGATTTTAATGTCGCTGCGAATATTATCCGCGCCCAAGTTGCGCCGAATCAAATTGGTAAACTAGTAGTAGAATTATTGGGGGATATTGATCAGTTAGATGCAGCAATTGAATGGATGCGATCGCAACATATTCATGTTTCCCTGGGTTTAGGTGAAATAGTTATTGATGAGGATGTATGTGTTCACTGCGGTTTATGTACGGGAGTTTGTCCCACTGAAGCCCTAGCTATTAATCCAGAGACATATAAACTCACCTTTGTGCGATCGCGCTGCATAGTCTGTGAACAATGTATTCCTACTTGTCCAGTACAAGCTATTTCCACTAATCTTTAAACAACAATTAAGTATTAATTCAAGTTGTGAATTATCTACTTGAGGCTGGTAATTGGTAATAAAATTCCTGGTTTCATCCTGTTCATCCTTTAATCCTGGACATCCTGTTCGCGT
This sequence comes from Anabaena sp. 54, assembly GCF_017355725.1. Taxonomy (NCBI): domain Bacteria; kingdom Bacillati; phylum Cyanobacteriota; class Cyanophyceae; order Nostocales; family Nostocaceae; genus Anabaena; species Anabaena sp. 54. The sequence continues at coordinate 5,409 of NZ_JAAVWA010000040.1, read as the reverse complement.
AGCGTGGCGTTAGCCATTTCTGACAATGTTCATCCTTTAATCCTGGATATTGGTAATAAAATTCCTGGTTTCATCCTGTTCATCCTTTAATCCTGGACATCCTGATTCAGACAATGTTCATCCCTTAATTCTGGACATCCTAATTCTGACAATGAAAATCTCCTCAGCAACATCAATCAAAACTCTCGGTGAAACTGCACACCAAGCCATTGAAAACCACTTGACAAAAACCATAAAATGGGAAAAAGCAGTTAAAAGAGACGAAGATCCAGAACCACTTCACCAAATGCGAGTGGGAATGCGACGGTTAAGAACTGCTGTGAGTAGATTTGAAAGATATTTATTTTTACCAAAATCAGTTAGTGATAAAAATATTGGTAAATTTGCCCGCATTTTAGGTAGTCTCCGAGATTTAGATGTCCTTGCAGAAATTCTCGAAAAGAATTACAAACCGCATTTACTTGAAAAAGAACAAAAATCTCTAGAAACAGCTTTTACAGAATTGCATAAACAACGAGAAAATGCCGTTTTTCATGTTCAGAAAATATTTAAAGATGAAACTTATAAATCTTTTAAAAATGAATGTGAAAATTGGTTAAAAAATCCCAGTTATCGCAGTTTCTCATCTATACCAATTTATCACATCTTACCAGATTTACTCTCACCAGAAGTGAGTGAATTTTGCTTACATCCAGGATGGCTAATTGGCACTAAAATTATCGAATCAGAAATAGTAGTCCAAACAAAATGGACACCCAACCAATTAGAAGAACATCTAAAAACAGAAGGTAAAACTCTCCATGATTTGCGAAAACAAGCCAAGCGTCTCCGCTACCAAATGGAGTTATTTACTGAATTATATGGTGAGTCTTTTTCCGCATATATTCATGACATTAAAAGCATCCAAGAAATCTTGGGAATGATCCAAGATAATATGGTTTTACATGAATGGTTAGAGAATATCTTCAAATCAGAACTGGATACTCAATTAGGTGGATTAACGACGCTACTAGCCGCAAATCGTTATCAATTGTGGCAAGAATGGCAACCACTACAACAACGTTATTTGCAAGCAGATACTAGATATAATTTACATTTAGTGGTATTACAACCTATGGTAGAAAATGTTAAATAAGCTTTTGCAAATTCCTAATAATAACCGCTTGCTGTTATGATATTATCAATCACCAGTGGTTGATATTCTGGACTAGAAAAAGGGCGAAAGTCATCTTTACACAAAGTAGTTATGTGACACAATAGGCGAAACTGAAGTGGTGTAGGTGGTAGATTTACACGCTCTACTTCCAGCCTGACTGAACTAGGGTCTTTCCAAATCAGATCAAAAACTTCACTTCGTAAGTAACGCGGACAATAGCCTACAATATGATGATCTTCTGTGTTTAAAGTTAATGCTTTAGGATCATGAGGGTTTTGAAATTCATGAGCTAACCATAACTTTTCTGTTGACACAAAATGATTAATTCTTTCAATGGCACATTTAGGTAGGTGTCGTAGTCCGTGAGCAAAAAAGTGTAATTGATATTCTCCTTTTTCATCTGCTTCTGGACAGGGGAAAACAGCAAGACTATCTGTTTCTCGTTGTCCACCACTTCGGGCTAAAATTGCGAGGGGATCATCTTCTAGTTCTGAAATATTTAACCATTGCAGAAAATTAGCATAATCAGGACGGGAACGAGACATCAAACGATTAGAGAAAATTGGAAATAAATGGATTGATGTATATACTTTTTCTAAATCAGGAAATGAATATAAAGGTTCAAAACCACAGGTATTTTGTACCTCTTTAACACTTTGGGTATACACAAATTTGTACTTTGTGCCATCATAAGTCAATCTACCAATTGTAAACCAAGAGCGACTATGGGTATCTTGCCAAGCTAAAAATAGTGTTTGAGGTGTTTTCACTCTAATAATTCCTTTAAATTAAGTAATCTATTTTGGTTCAATTCCAGAATCTTTTGTGCAAATTCGACTGCTATATTTGATATCCGCTTTTGTGGAATTCGGTTTAAAATTAAGAGAGTATCTGCTTAAGATATACGTTCAAGATGTTCTAGCCAAATCATAGCAGATTGGGGATAACGAAGCGCAGACCGATAAAATACATCAAGAGTTTTCAGTGGCTTTTTATCTTCTGCACTACTATAAAAAGCAGATTTGCACTTGTTGATATATGAATCCACCGAGCATTTTTGTCTCTTTTCGTCATATAGTTCCCGTCCTAAAGAAGATGCATGATCATAAGTTGGTGCTAAGTGTATAGTTTCTGTTATATTGGGTGTCAATTTACTTCTTACTAAACCCCAATTGTGATGGTGACGATCTCCATTACCAATCCAAGCATCTAACATGAGGTAGCCAACAAACACTTCTACAGCTTTCTGAATACCACTTGGTGCTGTCCAACCAATAGGGAGATTAATATGATCTGCTTCTAGCACTTTTAGCACAATATCTATTGTATGTTGTGAAACGCCATATTTTTCAAATGTGGGATAGTTCGGCACAATTGGAGTGAGAATTTCATTGCCATGAATTAGTGTCTCACCTTTTGACAAGAATGAAGGTGAAACTACACCAAGATTTCCTTTCCAAGTTTCTGCTAGATCATAAATAGCATGGGGTAATCCTAAAAGCTCACACAATTCAGATGCAACTTTTTCTGCCCAGTCCTGTCCGATATATTGTGATTTTATCTGTTTATATAAACAATAGTCAAGTTCTTTATGCTTAAACCAAAATTTTGTATTAGTTCCTATTACCTCATCATGAGAAAATTCATAATACTCTTGGACGACAAAAATAATAGGAAATTTTGGCTTAAATTCCATGAGATTATTAACAGTAGATATTATTTGGATTCAGTCTAGCCTGTTTATTAGTTTATTATGTCACATAGTAAGTAGGTAAACAAAATAAAAATGAGGGGTATTGCGTTTTGTAAAATGGCTGAAACTCAATCAGAATCTCGCATTGAGACAACTTTACATACCGTTATATACCTTTAAATTTTTCTGTTCACCTACTTATTTTATTATTCCAAGAATAGCCGCATCCCCAATGTATCATTTTTCCATCTCTCTACGAGAAATAGATTCCCATTAAAGACTGATACTCTCAAACTGAGATTCACATTTTCAGAGAATTTATGCACTAATATCTAGACACAAGCCAAATTAATTTTCCACCAATCCCCAATTCTTATGAGTGATAATATTAATCCTGCGAATTTTCCTGAATCAGATGTAGCAAATAACAGCCAGTCACTAACCTTACAACGCGGTGGTGAAGAGTTAATGCTAGAAAAAACGCTTTATCGTTTTACTATCCGTCCAAATGTTAATTTTCCCCATGAAAAATTAACACAGATTCCTGGTAGCGTATGGCGGCGGAGTATTCCTCAAGCGAAACTAGAATTATATACGGTTTTTCCTAATCAGCTAGATGCAGTCATGTCTCAACTCCGTGCTGATGAAAATGTAGATTTTGTAAGTCATGTTTATACATTGGAAAATAATCCTGGAACTTTTGTTTATCTCAGTGACCAAATTACAATTCAATTTGCTACTTGGGTAGATAATACTAAAATTAATACTATTACCAGTACATTGAATTTAGTTCAAGATCAACCAGTAGTTGGCATCCCAAATACCTTTGTTTTTCTTGTTAGTAAACAATCCACACAAAATCCCGTTAAAATTACCAATTATTTACAAACATTGCCAGAAGTTTTAGCGGCTGAACCCAATATTCTCATTCAGCAAGAACCCCATTATAAACCCAAGGATTCTCTTTATTCCCAGCAATGGTATCTCAATCATAATAGTAGTAATCAATTGGTAGCTGGTTCGCATATTTCCGTAGAACAAGCTTGGGATACTACTCGTGGTGTGCGTTCTATAGTGGTGGCTGTAGTAGATGATTCCTTTGATTTAAAACATCCAGATTTTCAAGGTACAGGTAAAATTATTGCTCCTAGAGATCTAAAAGAAAATGATTTTTTACCCTTACCTGGAGAAAAAGAAACCAGTCATGGAACTGCTTGTGCAGGATTAGCTGTAGCTGAAGAAAATGGTTCGGGAATTGTGGGAGTTGCTCCTGGTTGTGCAATGATGCCCATTCGCACTACTGGTTTTTTAGATGATCAATCAATTGAGGATATTTTTGATTGGGCAGTAGAAAAAGGCGCGAGTGTAATTTCTTGTAGTTGGGGAGCTTCTGCTGTTTATTTCCCCCTTTCTATTCGGCAAAAAGCGGCTATTAACCGGGCTGCTACCAATGGACGCAAGGGGAAAGGATGTGTGATTGTTTTCGCAGCCGGAAATGCTAATCGTCCCATTAATGGGACTGTAAATGAACAGAATTGGCCGAAAAATATTGTCCAAGGTAAGACAAATTGGTTGAGCGGTTTTGCTGTTCATCCTGATGTGATGACTGTATCTGCATCTACTAGTTTGAATAAAAAGGCTGCTTATAGTAATTGGGGAGGTAATGTTTCTGTTTGCGCTCCTAGTAATAATGCTCCCCCAGGAATGTGGTTTCAAGAAACTGGTTTTGTGTATACACAACCGGCAATTGTTTCTTCTCTATTTGGATTGGGAGTATTTACAACAGATCAAATAGGTGCGGCTGGTTATGATGCTGGAAATTTTACTAAAAACTTTGGCGGTACTTCTAGTTCTACTCCCATTGTGGCAGGAGTAGCGGCTTTGGTATTATCAGCTAATCCTGATTTAACGGCTCAACAAGTTAAACGGATTCTGCAAGATACGGCTGATAAAATTGTGGATAATAACCCTGATCTTCAGTTGGGTGTGAGTGGGGGTACTTATGATAGTAATGGTCATAGTCAATGGTTTGGTTATGGCAAAGTCAATGCAGCTAAGGCTGTGAGACTAGCGCAGCAGATGGGTGTGGTTGCCAAAATTACGAATAAACAAATCCAGGTCAAAAATTCTCAGGTTGTGAATATTCCTGATAATAATAGACAGGGAATTAAAAGTACGATCGCTATTAATGAAGCTGTCAATGTCACAGATATCCAAGTTACCGTGAATATCACCCATGATTTTTTAGGAGATTTAGAAGTTTATTTAATTGCTCCTAATAATCAGCGGATATTATTACAAAGTCGCACATTAGGTCGTCGTAACCAATTACAAAATACTTACACAGTGCGATCGCATCCTGCCCTTAAACAATTACTTTCTTTACCCGCGAAAGGCAACTGGCAATTACAAGTTATTGACTACGCTACCCTAGATGTCGGCAAACTTAATAACTGGGAATTGGTAATTGGTTTCGGGAAGTGAGGGAGTAGGGGGAGTAGGGGGAGTAGGGGGAGTAGGGGGAGTAGGGGGAGTAGGGGGAGTAGGGGGAGTAGGGGGA
>NZ_JAAVWA010000039.1:0-41962 GCF_017355725.1 Anabaena sp. 54 | reverse complement strand
CTGTGGACTGTTGATGAATACCACAGAATGGCTGAAGCAGGAATATTTGAACCAAGTGAACGGGTAGAATTATTAGAAGGGAAAATAATTTTGATGGTTGCTAAAGGAACAGCCCACCGTTCAGCAGTGGGAAGAACATATAAGTTGTTGGAAAATAGAATTGGTCATAAAGCTTGCATAGCTATTCAAGACCCTGTAAAATTAAATGAAAGGTCTGAACCAGAACCAGATATTGCTGTGGTGAAAATAGATCCGCTAGACTATGCAGATCATCATCCTACCCCAACAGAAATTTATTTAATTATCGAAGTTGCAGATAGCAGTTTAAAACTAGATACAGAAATCAAAGCTAAAGCTTATTCTCAAGCAGGAATTAAGGATTATTGGGTATTAGATGTAGTGAAACGCGAATTAATTGTATTTAGAAATCCTACAACAGAAGGTTATCAAAATCGAGAAATTATCACAGAACATCAAAACATATCTCCTTTAGATTTTCCTGATTTAGAAATTGTAGTTTCCCAGATGCTACCTCTTGTCTAAATAAGGATTTAAGGATTTACAGGATATTATAGCGGTATGTCACTCAACAGATAACCGCTATAGTTAAATTTAACTATTAATTCAACTCTTTTATATCTACTTAATTTCCCCTAACTGGCAATTCTTTCCGATGCTGAATTAACAACCCAATCGCCATACCCATACCCACAATAGCCGTAAAATAAAATAACCCAATCAACCGAATATACATTGGTGGTGCAATTCCCTCAACTTCCACAGATTGCGCTACCTTCACCGCTGGAAATTGACGTTGAGATTCAGCTAAAGAAATAGCTTCTACCTCTACCTTATGAGGTGAACCATCAAAAAATTGTTCTTGCCATATTAACCTCCCTTCTGAATTAGGAAATCCCTGATAAGCAAATACAGTTAAATTATCTTCCAATGCGATCGCTTTTACTCGCAATCCGACATCCTTAATAGCTGCCCCTGTCGTGCTATCCTTGACCTCAACCGCTAAATTTGCCAATCTCCCCACAGTCGCCAGTTTATCCCCTGTAATCCTCACTTCCATGCCCTGAGATTGGCTAATTGATGGGGCAATCTTCTCATTTTTGGGAGAATGTGCATCACCATGAGCCTCCGCAACTTCCGCCGTGATATTAATAAATAATAGCGTCACAATTGCCACTACAGTTAATGCACTTAACAACAACCGGACAGACTGCGGTGCAATTTCCCCCTCTTTGATTTCCTCTTGTCCACCAATTACCCAACCGCCTAACAATCCTAATGATAATAAAATCGCTGCAAGCACAACAAAATATTTATATTTAACAGGATTTTCTCTCACATTCAAATTCAAAGTTTGCTGATAACTAGCAAAAGCATTAGCAACTAAAGGAGAAACATTAACTTGAATTTGATAATTACCCCGAATTGGTAACATTTGCTCAAATTCTAATTTACCATTCGGTGCAGCCGCCTCCAGTTCTAATAATTCTGTTCCCTCAACAATTGGAAAATCTGTAGTTAAGAAAGGATTGCGGGGAGGTGTGGAAATCTGCAATTTAATTAAGGCATTTGTTAACAGTTTTCCGCCAGCATCAACAGCTTGTAATTTGAAAGTCACCGGAGATTGTTTCCTATCTGTACCAGCTTCAAAAGGCAGAATTTTTTCTAAAGGTGGATTTGTCGAAAGTAAAACTTGAGATTGGGACGTTTGAGAAACTCCCACCAAAGAATATAAAATTGATAAACAAATACAAGCAGAACTAACAACAGCAAACAGACGATATTTTCTCATAGGAAATTAGAATTTAACTGGGCGTTGCTGAACTGAGGTATGAAATTGAAAAATCAAAAAATGAAACTCTTACTCTCTGCGACTGGAGCGCCTCTGCGTGTTCGCGCAGCGTGCCGTAGGCATAATAAAATCATACTCTTAATCAGCAACGCCGAATATTTTAGATTTAGCAAATGAATTTGAGTCTAACTTATTATTTATCTGGGCGATTGTAAATCGCAGCTACACAGGATGAACCCTTAATTTTTCCTTAGTCCACGCAGGTGGACTTTGTTTGTGTAGAAGTGATTTCTAATCGCCCAATACGTTTAAAACTTTATGATAGTTTAATGACAAGCAACGCCCAAAGCATGGTGACGCGCTGAGTGTGCTGTGTTATGCGCTGGTGGATAGGTAGAGAAAAACACAGTCCAAATCAGCAAAGAAGATAACATCATGTAAAGACTTACCTGTACAGGCTTAGAAAGGGTAATGCCCGCAGTTTTTTGTAATACTGAAGTCCGAGAAAAAGCAGTCATTTGTGAACTCCTATAAATAGTTGCGCTACTTGGTGACAAAAAGATATTGTTAACATCAGCAGCTATTGTCAAAATCCTAGCACCTTATTCCATTTACTAGGCTGCAAGCATCATCTGTTCTCTAGTCAACGGTAAATCAACCAATATATCAGGAATACTTCTGAAAATTACTATAGCAAGATCCCCGACTTCTTAGAGAAGTCGGGGATCTGAATCCTGAAAATCATTTTTCCAAGTTATTGACAATGATTCTTAATTTTCATATTATACATAAAGCTAATTGCAAATTATTCGCAATTTCTCACATACGCATATTCCTATTAGTCTCATGTCTGACAACTTTACTTTCAGTAAAGATAAAATTTGGAGTCGTCGCCAACTGTTGCAAATAGGATTATCCGGCGCTGGAGTCCTAAGTGCAGCGACAATTTGGCAGATATTGAATACCAAAAATCATCCCAGTGTCAGAGTACCACCGATGGAAATGGCAGCATCTAATGGTGCTACTAACCCTATGCAGGTATTACGAGATTTTGATTATGGGACAATTAAGCAGGAAAATGGGCGCACAGTCCGCGAATTTCAGCTAACTGCTGGTACTTCCACCATTCAGCTTAATAGTGCTGTCTCTTACAACATTTGGGACTTAAACGGGCGGATTCCAGGACCGACACTCCGGGCTAAAGAAGGAGAAAGAATAAGAATACTTTTTCTCAATAATGCTGGACATTCCCATTCTTTACATTTTCATGGAGTTCATCCTGCTGAAATGGATGGAATAAGACCTGTAAGTAATGGTAGAGCAACCATATATGAATTTGATGCCGAACCCTATGGTGTTCATTTATATCACTGTCACGTCGCCCCGGTTACTCGCCACATTGCCAAGGGTTTATATGGGATGTTTATCATTGACCCGCCTAAGCCTCGCCCACCAGCAGATGAAATTGTTTTAATTATGTCTGGGTATGATGTAAATGATGATAACAAAAATGAATATTATGCTTTTAATGGTGTGCCACATCATTATATGCACCATCCCATTCAGATTTATCAAAATCAGCTAATTCGGGTCTATGTTTTGAATATTATTGAATTTGATCCTGCTGTGACGTTTCATCTGCACGCTAACTTCTTTGATGTTTATCGTTCCGGTATGACAATGACCCCCAGCGAGAAAACCGATGTTTTAACAATGGGTGTAGCAGAAAGGCACATTTTAGAGTTTGCTTTCCGCTATCCAGGTAAATATATGTTTCATCCTCATCAAGATGCGATCGCTGAAAGCGGGTGTATGGGACAGTTTGAAGTAATCGCAGAAAAGGATTCCCAAATGATTGGAGTGTAAAAAAAATGAAGAAAATTGGCGACGATTACATCAGTTAACCTGGGCAGTTACAATTTTTCTTTAAAACTAGACGGTTTAGTTTACTCACCCTCATAGCTTCTTCAGACTACCTCATTATCGGGATTATCGTTACAACAGTTCAGCGATAATAAAAATGTTATTGCGTGTTTAAACGAATTTGTTATGAAAAAATTTAATTAGTGAAAATAATTTGCAATTAGCTTGACGAAATATGCATGTAAGTGATACTAATATTATTGGCTGTTGATAAGAAAGATTATCAATAAGTTTACAGGTGCAAAGTGAGAACAGTAATCACAAAAAAACAAAACATGAATCATAATCAACCCTTCGATTTCGTACCAGGAAAAGTCATCACACTCAGTACTCATCTAGAAAAACCCAGCCCATTTTATTTTGGATATGGCATTCATCAAAGTTTTTTATCGGAACTAGAGAAATATAGTTTTGACAAAATATTTTTCTTTACGGAGCCACATCTATTTGAGAGTTACGGCAAAGAATTGTATGATCAAATAAGTGCAAAATATCCTTGTTCAGTTGAATTTGTACCTGCTGGTGAGAAATGTAAATACTTCCCTGTTCTGGAAGAAACCTGCGAAAAGCTAATTGCTAAAGGTGCATCCAAAAAATCTATTTTGTTAGCATTTGGTGGCGGAACAGTTGGTAATGTTGTCGGTTTAGCAGCTGGATTAATTTACCGTGGGATTCGTTTTGTTGAAATCCCTACAAGTATGACAGGTCAAACTGACAGTACATTAAGCAATAAACAGGCGGTTAATGGCGGCACGGGTAAGAATCATTTTGGTCTCTACCATGCACCCTTATTTATCTGGGCAGATACCAAATATCTCAAAACAGAACCTCCTTTTTCTCGACGTAGCGGCATAATTGAAGGTATCAAAAATGGGTTCATCTCCGATGAAAATTTTTTGGAATACTTAGAACAATCCCTCAATCCTGAGTTAGATTTTACGGACGCAAAATTAACGGAAATTGCCTATAAAATCATTCTCTCCAAATTACCAATTCTCCAGCAAGATCCCAGCGAAAAAGGTTATGCTATTACCCTTGAGTATGGTCATACATTTGGTCATGGTATTGAATGGTTGGAAAAAATATCTCACGGAGAAGCAGTTTCGTATGGCATGAAAATTGCCTCACATCTTGGCAAAGAACTTGGATTAATTTCACAAAAAGATGTGGAGCGTCATTACTATGTCATTGAAAAGAAACTAGGGTTTAACAATCCTTTCCCTGAAACAATCACAACTGAAAAACTCATGGATGCGATGATTGCAGACAATAAAAAAACAGGAGCAGCCCTGCGCTTTGTTTTATTGGAAGGAATCGGTCAATGTTATAACCCTGAAGGAGATTTTTTAGTGACAGTTGACAAAGAATTAGTAATAAAAGTTGTCGAAGATTTCATTCAGCAGGAGCGTCAGAGAAAGAGTGCTAAGACTTACGCATTTGCTGTATAGAACACAACACAATCTTATTTGGATGTGTAAGCCTTAACTACTCGAATCAAAAGTACCCTAATCATGATGCTGATCTCGGCTCTGGCAAGCTGGGATCGGCTTGGATACATTAGTCAATCATAACAAAGTTTGCACAAATTTAGTTTTTAGCTAGTTGATAATATTAGCTTCAATTGTCAGCAGATACGTAGGCAAGTTTCGACTAAGCTGTTGTGCATCGCAAATAAGCTACCCATTTTAAATGTCTAAAACCTTTGCTCTCTGGGATCGCTTTACTGAAGCAGAGGGTAGTTTTTCTCCTGCTTCCCTCGATCAACCACTCGTAGAGAGATCAAACTATTGAAAACATCAACAAATCGTGATCAACCGCCACAGAAACTCTATCAAGACCAAAATCTTCAAATTGTTATTGCTGTAACTTTAATGGCAGTTTTGGGTTCTAGCAGCATAGGTCCAGTATTACCAACCGTGGCAGAGGACTTTAAAATTTCTCCCGAACGCATTGGATTAGTCATATCAGCCTTTGTTTTACCGATCGCAATCGGTACTCCAGTCTGTGGGGTACTGGCGGATCGCTTTGGGAGGAAACAAATCTTAGTGCCTTCTCTGCTATTGTTTGCGATTGCAGGATCTGCCTGTGCAGTGGCTCCGAATTTTCGCACCCTGCTGGAGATGCGTTTTCTGCAAGGCATCGGTGCAGCCAGCTTAGAATCTCTAGCACTGACTATCATCAGCGATCTTTATACGGGCAAAATGCTGACATCTGCAATGGCATTCAATGGCAGCATGATCGGCATCAGTTTAGCAGTGTATCCCTTAATTAGTGGAGGATTGGCAGCACTAGGATGGCGGTATCCTTTTCTCCTACCTTTGACGGCTATTCCTGTAGCATTTTTGGTGTTATTTTCTCTAAAAATACCCAAGTTGCCAAAGCAAGAAGAGTTTCATCTTAAAGCTTATCTACAAAATATTGGACGCAGTATCAACAATCGTAAAGTGATTGGACTGCTGTTTGCAGTAATAGCCTTATTCATTCTCCTTTTCGGCGCCTACTTCACCTACATTCCCATCTTAGCCAGCAATGTTTTAGGTGCTTCTAATGTGGTAATTGGCATCATTTTGGCAAGTATGGCGCTTTCGCTGGCTTTTGTTTCTTCCCAACTGGGACTATTTGCCCAAAAGCTTTCAGAGCTAACACTGATCAAAGTCTCGTTTATTCTCTATGCACTGGCATTAGTTATTACCCCATCTATACAGAATGTCTGGCTGCTATTCATTCCCAGTTTGCTATTTGGAGCGGCTCATGGCATGGTGTTTCCGGCAACTCAGGCTTTATTGGGTGGATTGGCACCAAAGGAGTATCGAGGGGGATTTATGGCGGTGAATGCCACGTTATTGTCACTGGGACAGGCGTTGGGACCTCTTTTGGCAGGTGTTGCCTTTGGACTGTGGGGAATGCCGGGGGTTTTTTACTCTAGTGCCGTTTTTGCGATCGCTACATTGGTATTGCTCAGTGGGCTTTTTGCTAAAAACCGTAACAAAAGAAAATAAGAAAAAATGCTCTGTGAGAATCTTTTAAGTTTTCGATAGAGCCAAAAATATGTTGATGAAAACAAACTCTACATTGTAATTAAAAGTGAGATTACTATGAAAAGACAAATTGGTGTAACCACATGGATATTTGGTAATCTCAATCTTGTTGATACCGCAGAAATAATTGCTCAAATGGGATTTAATGGAGTGGAATTGTATGTAGATATTGATTCTGTTTCGGTGAAAGATGTCAAAAATATTTTTGCAAACGAAGGTTTAGAAATTTTTTCTCTCACACCTGGAAATGTAGATTTAGCCAGCAGCGATCAAAAAATTAGAAAATTTGCTATTGATTACTACAAAAAGTTAATTGATTACGGCGCTGAACTGGGTCAGCCAGTTATTACCTGTCATGAATACATCCAGAACCAAATGGGAAGTATTTATTCGGGGTCGATTGAGCTTTTAGTAGAATCATGTCGAGAGATTGCTCTTTATGCTTCACAAGCTAATCTCAAATTAGGCTTTGAACCTTTGAATCGTTATTTATGTCGTTTCATTCTCAAAAGTACTGATGTCCTTTCTCTGCTTGCCCAAATTAATACCTCGAATCTGACCATCGTTTTAGACGCTTTTCACATGAATCTTGAAGAAGACGATCCAGTTAAAGCCATAATACGATGCGGAGAGCAACTCAGCGCTTATCAAATAGCTGATTCTAATAGGAAAGGTATCGGGTTTGGACACATTGACTTTGAGCGGCATTTCGCAGCCCTTGATACTATTCAATATACTGGACCAATTGTGTTTGAATGTGCCGCTCCTCGACAAACACCAGGTTCCGATTCAGAAGACAACTTGGATGAACTCAAGTTACATCTCTCAGCTAGCAAAGACTGGCTGACTAATAGAAAACAAGCATTAGTATAACCTGAGTTTGCCAAGCTAAATTTGAGTAATTAAACATTTGTAGAGATGTTATAGGTAACGTCTCTAATAGATAAATACTGGAGAAAATCATGCATCCAATCTATCCCGATTTGAAAAATAAGCACGTTTTGATTACAGGTGGTAGTCAGGGTATTGGAGAAGCTTTAGCTCGAACCTTTGCAGAACAGTCAGCTGAGGTAACTATTTTAGATATAAACTACGACAAGGGGTTATTAATAGCTACAGAATGTGAACAATTAGGATGTAAAGTTAATGTATATTCTGTAGATTTAACTGATACCTCAGCACTAACTGCAACCTTGGCACAGGTTAAAAAAGAAAGACCTGTGGTGAATGTTTTAATTAATAACGCTGGTTATGATCCTAGATATCCCTTATTGGAAATGTCAGAGAACCAGTGGAACGACTTGTTTCAGTTAAATGTGGTGCATTATTTCGTGACTTGCCGTGAACTTTTGCCCGACATGATCGCTGTTGGTGGAGGTAGCATCATTATGACTAGTTCTCATGTAGTGTGGGTTGCTAAACCAGATATGATTGCCTACAACACAACTAAGGCAGCAATTATCGGTATGGTTCGCAGTCTGGCGACGGCAGTGGGGAAACACCATATCCGGGTGAATGCTGTAGCACCAGGTTGGATTATGACCGAAAGACAGATAGATCAATGGGTGACACCAGAAGCCAAACACAAAAATCTACACGAGCAACAATTGATTCCCATCGAACTTACACCAGATGAATTAGTGGGAACTTATCTGTTTCTGGCCTCGGACACCTCCAGAGCAATCACTCGTCAGACATTGGTTGTGGATGGTGGATATGCCCAAAGCTAAGATTTTAGATAGAAATATTTCTTTCAATCTCCCAAAATTGTAATTCACTCTAAAGAGAGATGTAATTTGAGCGCAGCATTCACTAATTCTATCAATTCTGTACTCAAACTACCCATAGCATCTCCTAAAATCCGCTGTTTAGAAATTGTGCGTACTTGCTGGGCTTGAACTTTAGAAACCACATTCCGCAGGTATTTTTTGAATTTTCGGAATTATCTATAACCCAATGATAATAAGGCTTTCAGACAATTACACGCAATTCTATATTAGGGCGATGCCTTCGGCGCGGCGTAGCCATCGCAGCTTTAGGTAGAGCTAGAATCAAGCTTATTGAGAATAATGTCAATAAATTAGTTGGTTTGAGATTAAATTCATTGAATACCGACCTAGATTGCAAAAAGCATGAAGTTGTTATTATGATTGGGTTTTAGCTGTTTTATGAAATTCTTTTTTTGACAAAATAACCTGCTGGGAAAAATATTTTGAGTATATTTACTCATGCTGAATGTGGGCTTTACAGCAATGGCAACAAGTTGTTAATACTTGGCAACAAGCTACAAGACTCATGCAAACTATTCCAGTTTCTAGTATTCATTATCCAGTTGCCCAAAAAAAGATGATTGAATATCAGCATAATTTGCATTATGCTCATAAAAACACGCTCTTTAGTAAAAAATAATATAAGTACATAGGCAAATAATTTAGAATCCTAGATAAATTATTTGATAAAACCTCTCATTTGTGATAGATCAAAAGTAAGAGGTTATTAAAAAAGCTATTAAGTAGGTGAACGTAAAATAACCAAAATGTGTAACGATATGTAAATCTACCCTTATGCGTTATTGTGGTTGAGTTTCAGCCATTTTACAAAACGGAATATATTTTGATTTTCCTCCGCCCACCTACTTAAGCTGGTTAGAACTATTCAATTTACCAGGAGTAAAAATGATCAAATTCCGTTATTTATTCTTATCTATCGCGGCTTGTGCGATGATTTCCCTGAGTTCTTGTACCAGCGACTCACCCACAGCAGATGTTAAATCAACACCAAGTACAGCCCAAGTTGCCGAAACCAGCGCCCATAGCGGTCATAGTGGTAAAGCTAAAATTAATATCAATAATGCAATTTTATCCCAATTAGATAAATTAGAAGCTACATTAGGAATTCCGGCTTTATCCAACAAAATCCAAGCTAATCGTCCCTACGCTAATCCAACGGATTTGGTCAGTAAAAAAGTGATTACTCAACCACAGTTTGACCAAATTAAAGACATGGTGACAGTTGAGGAAGTGGTACTTACAGGTGAAGCTAAAGATATTGACTACATGACCAAATTGGGGTTAATGAAAGGACATCTTTTAGTAGCCAAAGAACTACTAGATCAAAATCAACCCAAACAAGCTCAACCCCATATTGGACATCCAGTAGAAGAGATTTATATTGATATTGAAGAACAATTAGATGAGCGCAAAGTTAAAGAATTTAAAAGTAATTTGGTCAGTTTAACCGATTTAGTTAAATCTAATCCCAAGGATGCCAAAATAAAAACTAACTTTACCACTTCCGTGCAAGCTGTGGATAGTGCGATCGCCGCTTTACCAACCGAAGAACGTAGGAAACCCGAATTTGTTCTCCAAGTTATCAACGGTTTACTAGATGCTGCTAACTCAGAATATGGCGCAGCAATTGCCAACGGCAAAATTACCGCCCCCATTGAGTATCAAGATTCTCGTGGCTTTATAGTCTACTCTCAAGAACTATATAAAGGTATTTCTAGCCAAATGACTCAAGAACATCCTGAGTCGCACAAAGCCATAGATACAGCTTTTATGGAATTGGTGAAAGTTTGGCGTACTGCTATCCCTCCAGTCCAAGCAGTCAGCACTCCAGAAGATGTTACCAAGCTAGTAAAAATCATCGAGGAAAATACCCAAAAAGTGCGAACAAAAACCAGCACTAAAGCACAAAATTAGTATTTTCACACCATTGGAAGTCCAGAATAAGACGTTTAAAATGGTGAATAAGAGAGAAAATAGTTAAAAACCAAAAGTGAAACCAGTTTGGGGTTTTAAAACCTGAAAAAAGTATAACTGCTCACTAATAATTGGTATCTAAAAACTCTCCTCATGTAACTTTGCTCAACTTAACAACTAATGCAAGAACTCGACCACCAAAAGACCATTGATATTCTCAACTCCATCATGGAATTTGAACTAGCAGGGGTAGTTCGTTACACCCATTATTCCTTAATGGTGACAGGTCCTAATCGTATCCCCATTGTGGCATTCTTCAAAGCACAAGCCGCAGAATCTTTACTTCATGCTCAACAAGTAGGAGAAATTCTCACAGGCTTAGAAGGGCATCCTACGTTGAGAATTGCTCCAATGGAAGAAACTTTCAAGCATAATGTTAAGGACATATTACAAGAAAGTTTATCCCATGAAAAGAAAGCTTTGGATATGTACAAAACTCTTCTAGAAACCGTCAATAATGCCAGTATCTATTTAGAAGAATTTACTCGTGGTATGATCGGACAAGAAGAGATGCACAATCTCGAACTCAAGAAAATGTTACGCGATTTCAGCTAATAAAGCAGGAGTCAGGAGTCAGGAGTCAGAAGTTAGACCTTAGACGTTAGACGTTATAAATCACGAGAAGCAAAATCTACAACTAACAACTAAGAGGGTGTTTGAAAAGTTATGGTTGATGTATCAAATATTTTTTACCCCTCCCTAACCCTCCCCTTTACAAGGGGAGGGAACTGGATTTTTATTGTTTCCCCCCTTTACAAGGGGAAAGGGGGGGTAGCAATGTGATGAAAATTACGGAATACCACTTTTAAAACATCCTCTAACAACTGACAACTGACAACTGACAACTGACAACTAACAACTGACAACTGACAACTGACAACTGACAACTAACAACTGACTAATAAAATGAATTTTAGTACCGCTCTACCTACTTTTGTAATTACCCTCAGAGAAGGTGTGGAAGCCGCTCTAGTTGTGGGTATTGTCCTCGCATTATTAAAAAAAGCCAAACAATCTCGATTGAACCCTTGGGTTTATGCTGGTGTTATTGTTGGTATTATAGTTAGTGGCTTAATCGGTATTTTATTTACGGGGATCATTAAATTCTTAGGATCTATTAATCCTCAATATACCTCCGTTGTTGAGCCAACATTAGAAGGTATATTTAGTGTTTTAGCTATAGTTATGCTCAGTTGGATGCTTATCTGGATGACAAAACAAGCCAGATTTATGAAAGCACAAGTTGAGGGAGCAGTCACAGACGCATTAGGCAAAAACTCAAATGCTGCTTGGGGAGTTTTTAGTTTAATTTTAGTCGCTATTGTCCGCGAGGGATTTGAAACTGTTTTATTTGTTGCAGCCAATTTTCAACAAGGTTTATTACCAACTTTAGGCGCACTGGGTGGTTTAGCAACAGCCGCAGCTATTGGGGTTCTATTATTTAAATGGGGTGTGAAAATTAATATCCGCCAATTTTTCCAAATCATGGGCGTTTTATTAATATTAATTGTTTCTGGCTTAGTAGTCTCCGGGTTACAACACTTTGATGAAGCTATAGCCAATCTGTCCCTGAGTAGTCGTTCTTCAGAAAATCTTTGTTTCTATTATGAACACTTTACCAGAATTCATTCTTGCATCTTAGGTCCAATAGTTTGGAATACCGAAAAAATCTTATCTGATGAACAATTCCCCGGTATCATTCTCAAATCATTATTTGGTTATAGGGACAAAATATATATTGTTCAAGCTGTAGGATATTTAGTATTTCTTACCAGTATTGGTGGACTATATTTCCGCAGCATTACAGGTGGAAATAATCAATCTAGCAAAAACAGCAAAAATAAAGTTATGACTAGTACCGCCAGCAGGAATTAAAAATAAAAGACTGATAATCAGGGAACAGGGAAGAATTTGACCCTGTTCTCTGTTTCCTATATCTTGCATTTTACTCCGAAATATGAAAAGTCGAACTAATTATAGGCGCTGACATTTCTGAAATAGGTGAGACTACCTTGGGACGTATTGGAGTAGTATTACTCAATACGGCGATAAGTTGCAATAAAAATGTAATAAAGGCTGCTTGTATAAGTTTTTCTAGCATAATAACCCTCTTTTTATTTATATGGATGGGACTCCATAGGAAATTGTTATTCTCAATGCACTTTGTGTTATTGGTTTATCGAATTCGGTGAATATAACTTGAGAATATCGCAGAAATCTATTAAAGAATGTGATCTAGATCTCTCTTTATATGTACCTAACAACTGAGACGGTTATTTTTCAAAAAAGTGTCTTGTAACTACAAATTTATTTTTAAATTTACGGAAATAGACAATTCCAATACTCCAGGTACTCAATTACTGGAAACCGTATAAATACTGATATTTGCGTAAGATATATTTCTTCATAAAAAATCCTATCTGTTCTCTTTACCCAGTTTCTTTGAATGTTAATTGGCAATTTCAACACAATTAGCCTTTGTCACCGATAGAATAAATGAAAAATAGCTAAAAACACGCTAAATGATTCCTATCGTTATTGAACAATCGGGTCGAGGCGAACGTGCCTTTGATATCTATTCACGGCTGTTGCGTGAGCGGATTATTTTTTTGGGAGAACAGGTTGATAGCAATCTGGCCAACTTGATTGTTGCCCAACTGTTGTTTTTAGATTCTGAGGATGCGGAGAAGGACATATATATGTACATTAATTCTCCTGGTGGTTCAGTAACAGCGGGCATGGGTATTTTTGATACAATGAAGCATATCCGCCCCGATGTCTGTACAATTTGTACTGGATTAGCCGCAAGTATGGGAGCTTTTCTCCTTAGCGCGGGTACAAAGGGTAAGCGGATGAGTTTACCCCATTCACGGATTATGATTCACCAACCTCTCGGTGGCGCACAAGGACAGGCGACTGATATAGCAATTCAAGCCCGCGAAATTTTGTATCACAAGCAGCGGCTGAATGAATATCTTGCTGAACATACTGGGCAACCTTTTGAGCGAATTTCTGAAGATACAGAACGTGATTTCTTCATGTCTCCTGCTGAAGCTAGGGACTATGGATTGATTGACCAAGTAATTGACCGTCATGCTGCTGGTAGTCGTCCTGTAGCTTTAGTTTAGTCATTGGTCATTAGTCATTGGTCATTGGATAACTTCCTCCTAACTCCTGACTTCTGACTCCTGACTCCTGACTCCTGACTCCGAACTCCGAACTCCGAACTCAGGTGACTCCTGATGCTAAAATCCCGCAATGGGGTCTGGTTGGGATTTGAGGTAAGTGAGAAAATTTCGTAGTTCTTCTTCACTTAGGAGAGAACGTCCTCGTTTGCTGTAGGTTTTGACTAGATAATCTTTTCCTTGTTCTGGTGTCCAGCCTAATCGCTCGATTTCTACGTCTGTTTGGGCAATAACATCAGATAAGTTGACTGGTTCATTGCGTCTTTTGTTTTTACCAATGGCTGACTGGACACCAGTATCTTCGTAAGGTGTGTAACTCCGAGGGGTGAACGGTGTAACATTACTCGGAGGGACTTCTGCTAAGGGTCGAGATTCTGGTTCTTGATGTGGGAATATTTCTGGTTTTGTAACTTGAGTATCAATTTGCTCTTCTAGAAAGGGTGGTGTATATATTGCAGTGTTGGTGTTGCTGACCGGAGGAAGGGGTGGCGATTCCTGTAGAGCAGGTTTGATTGGTGGTGGAGTTACTGATGGTGAAGCTGATTTTGTGGCTTCTACTGGGAGGTTTTTGATGCCTAGAACTGTGAATGCTCTATCTCTAGCTTGGTCTTCTGCTGCTTCTACTGTTTCTGCTCCTGCCATACCCGTTGCCTTGGTGATGCCTTCGAGTTGTATACTGACACGGACGATATATTTCCCTTGAAAAATTTCTATTAGTTCTGAGATAATACTGCCGTTGGGGTACAAGTTCTGGAATTGTGCCAACATAATGCTTTCAACCATTTTTATCTAAATTTTCCTAATAACGTCAGTTCTTAATTAGGGAACAGGGAACAGGGAACAGGGAACAGGGAACAGGGAATGAGTCAAGAATTTTTCTCCATTACCAATTACCAATTATACTCAACACGGCTTAATAATTTGATTCTGTGGGTAGGGGTAAAGCAAAAGCTTATTGGTGTCAACTTAACGTAAAACATCTATCCCGCAAAGAACTCAAGTCGTCTCGTTCCCAGTCTCTGACTGGGAATGAATTCTAGAAGGCTCTGCCTTCAATGATATTAGAGGCAGAGCCTCATCAACTGCATTCCTAGTCAGAGACTAGGAACGAGATGTGGTAGGGATTTGAGCTTAAGTTGACACCAATGAAGCTCTTGCTTTACCCCTACAAATCTAGGTTTTTCGTAATTTTGTAAAAGTCCATGTCTCAACCGTGTTTAGCATACCAATTACCAATCCCCTAGACAAAACCCTATATTTCAATATAAAGTCTTACTGAGAACTAAGCACTCACAATTTTAAATATGTTCTGATACTAGCAGTTGTTCAACACAAATTGTTGTCTATCTTTAAAATGCTATACTAATTACCCAATTAGATATCTAGAAGTATTTTTAAAGAAGTGCGCTCTAAATCTACAATGATAAAGATAAGGTTTGCCCTCGTTGCCTGTGTTTTACTGCTTACCTGATTGTTACCAATCCTACATAAGCGAGAATTGGATTTTTCAGCGGTTTCTGCCAGTGAAGACATGGCTAACGCCACGCTATGTTATCAGATGCTAATGGCGTGAGATTACCTTATATCTAAACCATCAAACACCTATGGTTAAACCAGTTTGTAGTTTGTGGGTGGTATAGAGAGTTCTTCAAACCAAGTCTCTCACTCATCCATGATCTAATTACTTAGTGTTTAATTATTGAGTATCAGGAGTGCATGGTGAAGATTGTTTAGATCAGGTCAAGGGTCACGCAAGCAAACTCTGAGATTGTCGTGCAGTGAGAAGTCACTCGATTTTGGATTGACGATTTTGGACTTCGACTTCGCTCAGTCGAACGATTTTGGATTGACTCCACCAAACAAGTGTAGAAGCTCGAAAACTTTGGATTTGGGATTTACGTTAGCGAAGCGTACGCAGCGCAGCGAGTATTTTTCCGTCCTGAAAGACGGAAACCCATACTAAATTTTTTTAATCTAAAATCTAAAATCTAAAATCTAAAATTTCCGGTCAACGCAGGGGCTTCCTCTGACAATGACTATGGCTAATGCCACGCTGCGCTATGAGCGGACTTGCCTTTTCTACGAAACACTACCCAAGGGCAAAATTCGTACAGCAGCAAGTGTCTGTAGACCGTGAGGGGATACAGTAAAGAGCCAGATTCGACAACAAATGATGTTTTGACCAAAGGTCGGTTCACTGCATGGAATTTTCAATCGCTACACTTCTTGCCAATTTCACAGATGATAAATTGGTGGCTCGTAAAGTCCTAGAAAAGAAATTGGGTTGTGAGGATGAAGAAAGTCTAGAAAAACTCCAAATTACTTTGGATGTGTTGGAAAAAATTGGGCTTTTGGTGAAGGAACGGGGGAAATATCGCCGCGTTACGGAAGAGGGATTGATTGAGGCGAAACTACGTTGTTCTAGTAAGGGCTTTTGTTTTGCAATTCAAGATAGCGAAGGCTCAGAGGATATTTACATCCGCGAAAGTCATTTGAGTAATGCCTGGAATGGCGATCGCGTTTTGGTTAGAGTCCTTAAGGAAGGTAGTCGCCGGCGATCGCCTGAAGGTGAGGTGAAGTTGATTATGGAGCGGTCTAATCATACTTTACTCGCCAGAATTAAGCAGGTGGAGGAAGGGTTTCGGGCTGTTCCTTTGGATGACAGATTGCTGTTTGAACTGAAACTACAACTCAACAGTATGAAGTTGGAAGAGGCTATTGACCATTTAGCTCACGTAGAAATTCTCCGCTATCCGTTGGCACAATACCCTCCCTTGGGTCGAGTGGTACAAATTCTGGGTAGTGATGCTGAAGCGGCAGCGGATATAGATTTGGTCACTTGTAAACATGATTTATCCCGAACTTTTCCCGATTCGATCCTCGATGCGGCGGCGAAGTTACCCAAGAGACTCCTGAAAGCAGACCTGAAAAATCGTCTGGATTTACGTGATGTTTTTACCTTCACTATTAAGAGTACCAACGGTGATGAGTCGGTGGTAGAAAATGCCTTTAGTGTCGAAAAAATTAGTGCTGACAATTGGCGATTAATTTTTCACATTACGGATGTTTCCCACTATATTCAAGCGGATGAAGCTTTGGACAGGGAAGCACTCAAGCGTGGTAAGTCAGTGTATCTAGGAGAGTTATTATTGCCGATGTTACCAGCAGCGGTGACAGAACGGTGTTCTTTAGTCCCTGGGAGCGATCGCTTGGCTCTTTCCTTGATCATCACCATTAACCCTCAATCAGGAGAAGTGGAGGAGTGGGAAATTCAACCTAGTGTGATTAATGTAGATGTAGCCGTTAGTCAAGGGGAGACAGAAAGCATTCTCGCTGGTGAAAGCACCAAAGTGGCAGCCGCAGTCCAGGAGAAATTGCCAGATTTGCAGACTTTAGCTAATGCTATTAAACAGGTACGTCTACAGCGCGGTAGTTTACAGTTGAATCTCCCACCTAGTCATAACCCCTATTATGATGAGGGATCAATGGGATCTGTGGTACTGAATGACTTACCTGGGCGATCGCTGATTACAGAGTTGGTAATATTAGTGAATCAACTCATGGCTGATCACCTCAGTGCCTTGGGGATTCCTAGTTTATGGCGAGTTCAAGGCACACCTGATCCCGAAGATGTTCAGGAAATGCTCAAACTAGCTGTTAATTTAGGTGTGGAATTGGGACTAGATCCAGAATTGGAAATCCAACCCCTAGATTATCAACACTTGACCGGTGCTTTTGCCGATTCCCCCTCGGAACAAGTTCTCACCTATTTATTACAAGATACCCTCAAGCCTTCCGTCTACAGCACCACCAAAGGTTCTCATTTTGGACTGGCTTTATCCCAATATGTCCACATCACCGCCCCCTTACGTCGTTATCCAGACATCTTCTTACAACGGGCGTATCATCACTTAATAGAACATGGGCGCGATCGCCGGAATACCCGCGTCAAAGATCGGATTAACCTGCGCCATTCCAATTGTCACGAAGAAATTAATTGGAACGTTCTCCCCCCAGAACTCCACCAAGAAATCCAAAGTGACTTAGCCAGAGTCATTGTGCAAATTAATGACCGGGAAAAAGAAGTCCAAGAAGCTGAAGCAGATTTAGCCGGACTCCAAAAAGCTTCCTTAATGAAACAACGCATTGGCGAAGTCTTTCCCGGCGTAATTACCGGAGTTCAATCCTACGGCTTCTTTGTCGAAATTGAAGTCCCAGTAGAATCGCCCACAGAAACCAATCTCGCTAATACCTTACGGGTAGAAGGACTGGTTCACGTCAGTTCCCTCAAAGACGATTGGTACGAATATCGAGCCAGACAACAGGCTTTATTTGGGCGGAAAAATCGAGCTTCCTACCGATTAGGTGATAGCTGTATGGTACAAGTCAAAAGTGTTGATTACTACCGTCAACAAATTGATCTTGTCACCGTTGGTGCTGATGGTTTACCAAAAAGTATGGGCGCAAATGGTAACAATGAAGATGAAGATACAGGAGACATTTATTCACCCAATAAAACCGACCCTTTTGATCAAGAACCCTATGATGAGGAATAGTCAGTTGTTCTTTGTCAGTTGTCAGTTGTCCATTGCTCTTAAATACTGATCACTGACCACCAACCACTGACCACTGACTAATGACCACTGACTAATGACTAATGACCAATAACACAAAACCTTTAATCCTGGGCGTAACAGGTGCATCCGGTCTGATTTACGCTGTTCGCGCCCTCAAATTTCTCTTGGCAGCAGAATATCAGATTGAACTGGTAGCCTCTAAATCAACTTACATAGTTTGGCAAGCAGAACAGGAAATCCGAATGCCAGCAGAACCAGATAAACAAGAGCAATTTTGGCGACAACAAGCCGGAGTTCCCGAACAGGGGAAACTTCGGTGTCATCCTTGGAGTGATGTTGGTGCTGGTATTGCCAGCGGTTCTTTCAGAACTTTGGGGATGGTCATTATGCCTTGTAGTATGAGTACAGTTGCCAAACTGGCTGGGGGACTCAGTTCTGATTTACTAGAACGAGCCGCAGATGTCCAAATTAAAGAAGGACGTAAACTGGTAATTGTCCCCAGAGAAACTCCTTTTAGCTTAATTCACCTGCGGAACTTAACGACCTTAGCGGAAACTGGCGTGAGAATAGTACCTGCTATTCCTGCTTGGTATCACAACCCTCAAACCATTGAGGATTTAGTTGATTTTGTGGTTGCTCGCGCCCTAGATCAACTAGATATTGATTGTGTACCGATTCAGCGTTGGCAAGGTCATCTATAGCAATCAAAAATTAATCATTAAAAATGGAAAGACTAAATTTTTAATTTTTAATTCTATTTAAGTAGATGAACCGAAAAATTTAAAGGTATGTGAAGAAAATTCAGAGGGAACAGGGAACGGGCAACAGGGAACAGGGAAAACTCATGTTTAAAAACATGAGATTGAAATAATGACACTGTTTTTTTTCGTGCTACGCATCTTTTAAAAACATCTTTTTTCTTGACTGAGCTTTAAACTCAGAACTAAAGTTTCCTGTTCCCTGTTCCCTGTTCCCTGTTCCCTGTTCCCTTTCTTTGTAAAATCGCCCAAAACTCTCTTCCTGTTCCCTGTTCCCTGTTCCCTGTTCCCTTGCCCCAACGACAATTTTTAACGCCAACCTACTTAACTCGTTTGTGGCAATAGCTATTTTCATCTGTTTTCCCCTGGTGTATTCTCAAATTTTGCTGCAATTTTGAATTCGTTATGGCTGTAATTCGCTTAATTATCTTGGTGACGGCAATGCTGGGACTAATAATAATATTAGTTCAAAATTTGTCGCCCTCACTTCCACTAATATTTTTGGGAATGCGAACTCAAGCATTACCATTAGCATTGTGGATTTTATTGAGCATAACTGCTGGTATTTTTACATCTTTAATAATTACTAAATTATTAAAATTTACCACTGATTTAAATTTACAAGCACAACAACCTATCCCTAAATCAATTCCGACTTCACCCCGTGTCAGAGAAAATACGCCTCCTCCTAAAAGTCCGTCACCGACCGTTACTCAAGCTGATGATGAATTTGATGATTGGGACACAAATCGGAATCAAGATGATTGGGATGATAGCGAAACTTCAGAATCAGCACAAGCAACTTCTACAAGTCCACAAACTTCTAATTCCCGCGCCAGTTCTGTTTATTCCTATAGTTCTCAATCCCCGAAAAATACTGCTGTAGGTAAAACTGAATCAGTTTATGATGCTGATTATCGGGTCATTATTCCTCCTTATCAAGAATCAGGAAAAAATCAGGTAACGGATGATGATGACTGGGATTTTTTTGAAGATGATGATTTTGAGGATGATGAAGAAAATAAACCACAAAAACGCTAATCTAAGCTTAAATCATAAATAGTAATTTTAATTTTACAGGAGAAAAATACTGATGATTGATATCTTAAAAGGAGTTAACCTCTACTTAATTGGCATGATGGGTGTTGGTAAAACAACAGTAGGAAAGTTACTAGCAGAGGAAATTGGTTATAGATTTGTAGATACAGACGAAGTGATAGTCAAAGCCGCGGGTAAATCTATCAACGAAATATTTGCCGAAAATGGTGAAGCAGAGTTTCGTCAACTGGAGGGTGATGTCTTAGCTCAAGTTTGTGCCTATACTAAGTTGGTTGTAGCTACTGGTGGGGGTATTGTCATACGGCAACAGAATTGGAGTTACCTCCATCATGGTTTGATAATTTGGTTAGATGCACCAATACAAATAATCTTACAGCGATTGGCGGCAGACGATACTAGACCACTTTTACAAGATGCTGATATGGAAAGTAAATTGCGATCGCTTTTGGAACAACGTCAGCCAATGTACTCCCAAGCTGATTTACATATTACTATTAGCGCGACCGAAACACCAGAAGAAATTGCCACACGCATCCTAGCCACAATTCCCAGTATTCTCAAACAGCAATAATTCTTTCTACACCCATTTATAACCCACTTGAATATCAGATCCCCGACTTCTTAGAGAAGTCGGGGATCTGACTCTTGCAATGTATACCTACGGCACGCTACGCTATCACAAATCAAATACGAATTGCTATAAGTAGTGAGACAGAATTAATTACACAATGTCATTGCATTAGCGAAGCGTGGCGTTAGCCATATGGAACGAAGTGAAATGAAGCAATTCCAAGGGTTGTGATTGCTTCCCTTCCCTCGCAATGACTGTAAATATTTTTGTCCAATTACTTATATCTATAAAAAGGAATAGAAAGCAGTTAATTTCTTGTCAAAAGCAAGATGCAGAATTTCCACATCAGGAGTTGAATTGAATCTAGATTCTATCATTATCCTCGACGGGGATGAAATCTATGACTATATTTTCTCTTGATGAACTCAAAAATTTAGTCCAAAATCCTGAGTATCCATGCGTTTCTCTGTATCTACCTATGGAAAAACTAGGCGGAGAAACACGACAAAATCCAATTCGGTTTAAAAATTTAATTCGAGAAGCTGAAAATCGCTTAGATGACATAGGGTTACGCCATGCTGAAACTATAAATTTGCTCAAGCCAGCAATGGAATTAGACAATACTGATTTTTGGGAAATTCAAAATCAGGGATTAGTAATTTTTATTTCCCCAAATCTATTTCGTTACTATTGTTTACCTATTTCCTTTCCCAAATTAGTGGTTGTGGGCAAAAATTTCCACATTAAACCCTTACTAAATTTGATTAATAATGATGGACAATTCTACATTTTGGCTTTAAGTCAAAAGAATGTTCAGTTTTACTCAGGAACGCGCTACCAACTCCATGAGGTAGAAGTAGAAAATATGCCTCGTAATTTGGAAGAAACTCTTTTAGAAGATGAATTTCAAAAAGGTGTACAGCATAGAGTTGGTATAGCTAGAGGTGCGACTTCCGCCGCTCAACAGCCTGGTTCTGTCCATGGACAAGGTAGTCCAGATCGAGAGAAACATGAAGAAGATATTTTACAATTTTGTTATGCTGTTGATAGTGCATTACATGAAAAATTACGAGGTAAAAAATCACCTTTAATATTAGCAGGCGTGGAGTATTTATTACCAATTTACCGACAGGCTAATACTTATCAATATTTAGTAGAAACAGGTATTACTGGCAATGTAGAACTTCTCAAAACCCAAGAATTAAATCAGGCAGCTTGGGAAATTGTTGCCCCTTTATTTCAGCAAGAATATGAAGATCTAATGGCTGTTTATCTGCAACTAGCTGGGGAAGAAAGTAACAAAATTGCCAATGATATCAAAACAATTGTTCCCGCTGCATATTATCAAAGAGTTGATACTTTATTTGTGCCTGAAAAAGAATATATATGGGGTAAATTTGATTTACCAACTGCTACGGTTGAGTTACATCCAGAACCGGCACCTGAGGATGAAGATATGTTAGATTTTGCCGTGATTCACACCATGTTAAATGGTGGTAAAGTATATAGTCTAGAGCCAGAAGCAATGCCTAGTGGAGTCAAAGTGGCGGCTATTTGCCGATATTAATTTTTTGAGTCGTTAAGTTGTCGCCGTGCTGCTGCTAAAATTAATCTTTGTTCAGCACGAGCGATCGCTTGATAAGTCCTTTCCACTGCTTCCGGTTCTACAGAAATAGAACTAATCCCCCATTCTATTAATTTATCAATCATTTCTGGATAAAGTACCGGAGCTTGACCACAGATAGAACAGGAAATACCCCCAGCTTGAGACATCTTAATTAATTGAGATATTGCACCCATCAGTGCTGGATGACTTTCATCAAGATATTTCGAGCCTATTCCTGGTTTTCCCTGTTCTCGATCTATTCCTAACAATAATTGTGTTAAATCATTTGTGCCAATGGAAATACCCATCACACCAGCTTTAATATATTCAGGTAATAGAAATAATACACTAGGAACTTCTGCCATCATCCATAATTGAAACTGGGATATTTGCATTAACCCAGCTTGTTCAACCTTGTGACGACAAAATACAAATTCTTCAACACTGCGGACAAAAGGTAATAGCAAATTAATATTTCTATAGCCAGATGCTTGAACTATCGCTAAAGCTTGTAATTCTAATTCAAAAACAGCCGGATTTTGTATATAGCTGAAAATACCCCGATCACTGATAGTTGATGACTTTGATAATGGGGGATCTGTACTCAATGATGGCAAATCATGAGGTAGCCAATCTAAAGACCGATAAAAAATCGGTCTGGGTGAAAAAGCACGGGCAAACTGCATAATTTGCTTAGATAATAACTCCAATAATTCCGCTTTTCTTCCGGCTTTCAACCATTCTTGAGGATGTTTTTTCTCCAGAATATTTAACATCATTAATTCTGAACGCAATAATCCCACCCCATCCACAGGTAAACCTTTTACTTGTTTAATTAATCGTTCTTGACTCAGATTTATGAGTAACTTAGTCGCAATTATGGGTAAATTGATTGGCTGATAATTGACAATTTTTTCCTCTTTAATTAATCCTTCTATCTCCTCACTAGGAAAATTTTCTTCATCACCTGTGAGCCGATATACTTCTCCCTTATCACCATCTATTAATAATTTTTCACCTGCTTGTAAAATAGTTGTTGCACCAGTGGCACTCACCACCGCAGGAATGCCCAACTCTCTGGCTAAAATCGCCCCATGACTAGTTAATCCCCCTTGTTCTGTAATAATCCCCGCAACTCCTTGTAGTAAGGGCAAACAATCAGGAGTAATCATTGGGGCGATGAGAATTATGCCTTGAGGAACTTGGATTACTTTTTGTGATGAACTAAAAATATGGGCATTAGCAATAATTCTCCCTCTGGCTGCCCCAACGCCTTGAATAAATTGCACACTCTTATTTACAGATTGGGGAACAGTGACTTCTGTAATATAGAGTTTTGTGGCTAAAGATTCTTTGGCAACTGTCCATTTCATAGTTAAAGTTGCACCTAATTCACTGACTATTTGATTGCCTACAGTAATTAATTCTTGCAAAAATTCTTCTGGCAAAGCATATTCTTGTTGTTGAGATTCTTCTAAAATATAAGCTAATAAAAAATCAGTATCTAATGTTGGTTGCAGTTGTTCATCTGTAAAAGCATTACCATGATTAAGACGATACGCCAACATCTTATTACCCAATTGTCTTTCTACGACTGCGCCGGTTTTTGGTTCTATGTAGTAAACATCTGGTAATACTTCACCGTTGGTAATTGCTAGTCCTAAACCCCAAGTAGCTTCAATATCCCATGCCGATGATTTAGTATTGATTACACCAGAAGCGATCGCATTGTCAACTGGTTGCACTAACACCCCTAAATTAATGCTTGGTAGACTAATCCCCGCACTGTGCCAATATAATAAACTTCTCGCGCGGAATAACTGACTCCAAAGCAGCTTTAAAGCCTCACCGATTTCCTCTTCTTCACAAGGACAAAATACTGGTTCTAATAACCCAGACACATTGTTCATTTCTTGGTTATTTGATATTGCCAAACTGGGACGCAAAATTAAACTGCTTCTTTGCCATTGTCTCGCAGCTTGAAAAATTGTCCTCACCCAATGAGGTGGCACAGTCGCTGAGATAATTTCCTGACGTAAGCGCCCGGCTACCTGTTGCAGTTGTCGCCAATTATGTACATCTAAATGTAGAGAAGAATAGGGTAAATCAGCAATTAACGACTCTGAACTGTTGAGAGTTTCCAGGAATTGCCGTAAAACATCCGCTTCTACCACAAAACCAGGCAGAACAGGATAGCCCTGCTGTTTAATCTTACTTAAATAAAACGCCTGAACGCCAACCTTGGGGCGGTCTTGTAGTTTAATTTGGTCAAGCCAATAGAGTTTATCCACTCAATTTATTAAATAATATTTATTACATACTTTTTGTTACTATATTACCAATTAGTCCGAACAATTGCCCCGATTTCATTTATTAAATTATTTACCACCGAAAAAAATTGATCAATCCTTATTATATTGCCAGTAGTGACTGGCTAAACACCGGTCTTCGTCTGTGTTTCGCCTTGTTTATTGGGGCTATAATTGGCTTAGAACGACAACTAAAAAACAAACCGGCAGGTTTAAGAACCCATATGTTAGTAAGTTTGGGTTCAGCCGTATTTACTCTCATCACTATCCAAACAGGTGGTACACAACTTAGTGCTGATTCTATTAGTCGCGTAGTTCAAGGTATTGCGGCTGGAGTCGGTTTTTTGGGGGCTGGGGAAATTTTGCGTGAATCTTCCCAAACATCAAAATCACCGGAAATTCACGGATTAACTTCTGCTGCTGCAATTTGGGTAGCTGCTGCTTTGGGAATTGCTGCTGGGTGTGGTTTATGGCAATTAGGATTAATGGGTGCTGTTTTAACTGTAATTATTCTACACATCTTTAAAAGATTAGAAAAATTTAATTAAGTAGGTGAACAGAAAAATTTATATGACATTAATTGCCTTTTTCACCCAGATTAGGACAGCTGATAATTAACAATTGTACCCCACCATCAGCTGTATTAATAGCCAATACAGGAGGGCGCTGATCAAATTTAGCTTCTGAAGGCATAGATGGAAACACATAAACCCAACCATTACTTTCAATTAATAGCCGCCAAACAGTAGATTGATCTGTATCATCATTTATTCCCTTAAAAGTCTGGTTGAACTGTTCTAAGCTGTTACGCAGCTAAATTTGACAACCATAATTTACTTGAACTTTGTGGTGCGGGCATCTTGCCCGCTAGAATTATACAAACTAAATACACAACAGCTTACATCCCCAAAAATACGAGATTCTTTCAGGGAGGGATTTGTGAATAGATTATCTAAATTACGTCCCAAAGGAAGTTTATCTTTAGCACTAACAAGACTAACTATAGGTCTTGTAGAAGTATTATTAATCTTTCATTAATAATTTGGTGACGGGAGATAACTACTTCATATACAGCACTTCCCGGTGTTATGAGGTACATATCTAGCGGGCAAGATGCCCGCACCACAAGAGTTTCATGATTCAACTTTGTACCTCATCAGAGTGGAAAACGCTGTATAACCCACATTCCGCACCATTAACTGTCACAATCGGTTATTACGGAATTTACTTCACCTATCCAAAATCATCTTGAAGCTACCCTGACGCGCTATGTTTTTTTGTTATGGTTTTGGACGTTAATTAAAATCTAAGAATAGTATTTTTTCTCTAAAGCATATTTAAACGGTGACTCAATTTAATTTATCTTTTACTTAATAAAATACGCCGTACTGATTATTACTATCTTCTATGGTTTTTTCGGTTTATATCAGTTTTCAAATAGCTTGTTTAAGTTGTTCTGAATTATTATTTTCATCTTATAATTAGATTTTAATCTCTTTGTTTTTTTGTCTATGAAGAATGCAACAGTTCAAGAAGCAAGAGCATATCTTCTCGAATTAATAGAGTCAGTGTTAGAGGGTGAAGATGTGGTCATTAGTCGAGAGGGTAAACCGTTGGTGCGTTTGATCCGCTATGAAGCGGAACCTGAGCCGCGGACTCCTGGGGCTTGGGAAGGGCGCGTTTGGATGGCTGATGATTTTGATGATGAGTCAGAGGAGATTAACGCTATGTTTTATGGAAAAGGTTAATGGGGTTTTTATTAGATACCCATGTTTTATTGTGGTGGTTAGCAAATGACCCAAAGTTGTCGGCAGATGTGCGAGAAATTATTAGAAATCCAGTCAATGATAGTTTTGTCAGCGCAGCAACAATATGGGAAATAGCGATTAAAACTTCGTTAGGAAAGTTGAAGCAACCCGATGATTTGTTGGCGGTGCTTCGGGATAATCGGTTTCAAGTTTTGGATATTTCGGCAGAGCATTGTTTGAATGTGGGTAGTTTGCCTTGGCATCATAAAGACCCGTTTGATAGGATGTTAATTTCTCAAGCTTTGGTGGAAGGTTTAACAATAATTACGGTAGACCAAAAGTTTAAATTTTATGATGTGCCATTATTTTCTGACGATTTCGGGTAGTTGAAAATCTCCAATGTTTGCAAAGTGTTTTTCTATTATAGGACTCCTATTTGATTTTTGAACAGAACTCGGTACATACTGAAATCCTTCTTCCCTGTTCCCTGTTCCCTGTTCCCTAACTCAACGGAAAATTCAGGAATCAAACCGGATTCCTATATAATAATAATTTCTATTTAGCTTCAAAAAATTCTGGAGACCAAGGGGGGTATAGCCTTAGCGCGGTTGGGGTGTATTTATTGAGATTGGGAATTGCTATAAAATTGGTATCAGTTGTCAATTTTTCCCGCACTTACAGATAGAATCTGGGAAGATTTCAACCATTGAGAGTCAAAAGCGCTCAAATGAGTGGTAGTAATTAAGGTTTGAAAGCGGTCTTGAATAGCATCAAGTAATTGATTTTGGCGAGATGGATCTAATTCGGCTAAAACATCATCTAATAATAATAAGGGTGGTTCATTAATAACTTCTTCAATTAATTGTAATTCTGCTAATTTCAAAGCTAAAACTAATGTTCTTTGTTGACCTTGAGAACCATATTGACGGGCAGGAGTTTGATTAATAATTAATTCTATTTCATCGCGGTGGGGTCCAACTAACGTTATCCCTCGATGTGATTCTGCAACTGCTCTTTGTTGAAGTTTAGTAAAAAAGGCTGCTTGTAATTCTTGAGGAGAGGTTTTTTCTAAGGGAATATTAGCAGCATAATTGATTTGCAGAATTTCGGATGCTCCACTAATACTAGCGTGCCATGCAGAAGCTATAGGAGCTAATCGTTGAATAGCTCTATTTCTTCTCATAATCACCTTTGTACCAGCAGTTACTAATTGTGCATCCCAGATAGCTAATTCTGATTGTAGAGATTTTTCTGGTGTATTTAGATAAAGTTTTAAAAAAGCATTGCGTTGGCGTAAAACTTGGTGATATTGGTGCAAAATGTGAGCATAAACTGGTTCTAATTGAATTAAGAGTGTATCTAGCCAGTTGCGACGAATTTCAGGACTACCACGCACCAATTCTAAATCTAAACTAGAAAACTCTACTGCATTGAGAACACCGAGAAAGTCCATTTGTCTGGGGACTATTTGCCCATTTATGGCGACGGTGCGACGCGTTTGACGACGGAAGGTGAGAGTTAAATCGCTATGGCTATGAATCCGGTCTAGGGTGGCATGAATTTGGGCGGTAGATTCACCTTCCTTAATTAAATCACGATCGCGTGCCATCCGGTGCGATCGCAATGTTGCCAATAACTCCACAGCCTCTAACAAGTTCGATTTTCCTTGAGCATTATTACCTACCAAAATTGTTTTAGCAGCGGTAAATTCAACTTTTTGGTTTTGGTAATTCCGAAATTGTTTGAGGTGTAAAGTTTTTAAGTACATAATAGCTGAAGAGTCAAGATCCCCGACTTCTATAATAAGTTATTCTTGAGATGAGAAAATTATTTTCAGAAGTCGGGGATATTTTGGGAATTTTTCGGGAGATGAGAAATTTTTTTTAAGATCCTGTTACCAAACTTACTTGGTATTTTTTAGAATCACTTTTCATACATATAAAGTCATTTAATGGGTCGTATGTATCAAAATTCCTGAGATTTTCCTCTTTGTTTATATCATTCTCCAAATATGCTAGGGCTAATGTGGAAGTAACATAAATATTTCCATGTTGTTTGAAAGCTTGGACTAATTCAGATTCGGGAGGATAGTCTTTTAATAAATGTTCAGCGAGATACCCTGTGACAATTATGCCTTTCAAGCCCGTTTCTTTGTACCCTTCCTTAGCGATCATCAACGATATACTATCACCATCGAGATGAGATAAATTATCGTAATCCTCAAAAAACGGGCAAAAAACTTTCATAAGATTTCTGACAGGATTTTTAACTTTCCCGTAGTTGGGATCTTGCTGTTTTCTGCGTTTGGATTCACCCATGATATCTATCTCCTAATTAATTCTAGAATTGTCCCTGCACCCAAAGGGTTTTCTTATCTCGTCGAAGTTGATTTTTAGATACATATTGATGACTAATTGGTAATAAATATCAGAATCAGGATAAAAAAATACAAAGATAATGAAATGAAATCCTGTAAATCCTGATTCTGACAATTTACCAATTAAACACTTTTTTTGCCCATCAAGCGGAAGAATATCTTCTCACCTTCAATCCAGACAAACATTAAAGCACTAAAACCGATACAAATTGCTAATTCTTCTAAACTCAGTGCATGAGTACCAAAGAAACTTTGCAGGGGTGGAACATAAATTAACATCAATTGCAAAATCGTGGTGACAATGACTGACCCCAAGACAAAGGGATTAGAAAAGGGATTCATTTCGATGGTAAGTCTATTATTAGAACGAATGGCGATCGCATGACCCATTTGCGCTAGACATAATGAAGTAAATACCATTGTCTTCCAAGTATCTTCATGTCCTTGATACCCGGCTGCATGAGAATGATGGTAAGCCCATTCCATGAGGATAATTGTAATCACAGCGAAAACAATCCCAATGCGAATCATGTAAGAACCTAAACCCCTAGCAAAAATGCTTTCACGGGGACTAAAGGGGGGACGTTCCATAACATCAGGTTCTGGTGGTTCTACAGCTAATGCTAAAGCTGGTAAACCGTCTGTTACCAAATTCATCCAGAGAATTTGCAAAGGACTCAAGGGAACACCCCCTAATCCCAACAATGGCGCAGCCGCAATGGTGAGAACTTCCCCAATATTACTACCCAAGATGTATTTAATAAAGCGGCGAATATTGGTATAAACAACTCTACCTTCCTTCGTGGCAGCAACTATGGTGGCGAAGTTATCATCTAGGAGGATCATGTCGCTGGCTTCTTTGCTCACATCTGTACCTGTGATGCCCATGGCAATGCCTATATCAGCCTGTTTGAGGGCGGGAGCGTCATTTACCCCATCGCCTGTCATAGCTACAAATCGCCCGCGACGTTGCAAGGCTTGGACAATTCTTAATTTGTGTTCAGGGGAGACTCTAGCGTAAATACTCACTAAGTCAACCTGTGTTTCTAATTCTTGGTCACTGAGAAGTTGTAATTCCTTACCAGTGAGGACTCTATCACCCTCTTGGGCAATTCCCAAATCAATAGCGATCGCCTGAGCAGTTAATTGATGGTCGCCAGTAATCATAATCGGACGGATTCCCGCGTGGCGACATTCTTGCACAGCCGCCCTCACTTCTGGACGAGGCGCGTCTAGCATTCCCACCAACCCCAACCAGACCAAATCTACCTCAGATGTATCATGAGAACCATCTGGGGGAATTTCAGCCAAAGGTTTATAAGCAAAACCTAACACCCGCAAACCTTTACCCGCCATTTGGTCATTAGCTAGCAAAATTTGGCTGCGGTGTTCGTCATTGATAGGAATTGAGTGATTACCTAAATGGATTTTTGTACACCGTTCCAAAGTTAATTCTGGTGAACCCTTGGTAAACATCAGATATTGTTCCGATTCCACAAAACCAGCAATGGCTGGGTCAATGGCGGTTAAAGAAGTATCACCAGTAGCTACAGCTTCTAGTTGACAAATCACACTCATGCGCTTCCGTTCAGAAGAAAAGGGAAATTCAGAAACACGAGGTAATTTACTACTCCATTGGTCTTGTTCAATTCCGGCTTTTCCTGCCAAGGTAACTAAAGCCCCTTCTGTGGGGTCGCCTAAAATTGCCCATACTCCTTGTTGTTGTTGCAAAACAGCATCATTACAAACAGCACAGGGAACAAGCAAGGCGGAAATTTCCGGGACTTCATCTAAACTGGCTTTTTCACCATTTAATTGAAAATCGCCAATGGGAGTATAACCTTCTCCAGTGACGCGAAAGGTAGAATTATTGGTGTACACCGACTGTACCACCATTTTATTTTGAGTTAGAGTTCCGGTTTTATCAGAACAAATAGTAGTTACAGAACCAAGAGTCTCTACGGCTGGGAGTTTGCGAATTAAAGCGTGATGCTTGACCATACGCTGAGTTCCCAAAGCCAGAGTCACAGTGATTACCGCAGGTAAACCTTCAGGAACTACCGCCACCGCCATACTTAAAGAAACTTCCACTAATTCTTGTAAATTCTTCCAACCTATTCCTTTAGTTAGATCATGAATAAGTCCACCACCAACTACTATGGCTACAAGAATCAAAGAACCACTGACGAGAACATTACCCAATTGGGTCATGCGTTGCTGTAAAGGCGTAGGTTCACCGTCCACAGATTGCAACATGGCGGCAATTTTGCCTAGTTCTGTTCGCATTCCGGTGTGAGTTACCAGTACCTTCGCCCGACCTTGGACAACTTCCGTACCTTGAAAAACTGAATTGAGGCGATCGCCTAATGGTGCATCTTCTGGTAGTGTAAGTATGGCTTGCTTATTGACAGCTTCGGCTTCACCTGTAAGAGCCGATTCTCGCACTTGCAAATTAGACTGTTCTATTAAGCGACCATCCGCAGCTATTTGTACACCCGCTTCCAGCAGCATCACATCCCCCGGTACTAGCTCCTTAGCCGCCACATCCCCCAGTTTACCGTCACGCAGGACTCGCACTGAGGGAGAAGACAGTTTTTTCAAGGCTGCTAGAGCTTTTTCGGCCCGGCTTTCTTGCACATAGCCCAAAATACCATTGAGGATAACTATAGCCATAATGGCAATTGTGTCTTTAAATGGCACTTCACCGGGTTTTAATGTCCCCCCAGTCAAAGCCACTAAATCCAAAAAGCCAGAAATAAGGGCAACGGCAATCAGCATCAATAACATGATATTGGTAAACTGATCTAGCAGAATTTGCCAAGGACTACGACCTCCATTTTCTTCGAGTTCATTGAGTCCATACTTCTGACGACGCTGTTCAACTTCTTGGGAGGTTAAGCCGCTGTTTGCGTCACTATCAAGCATTTCTAAAGCTTTTTCAACTTCCAAACCATGCCAGAGGTGGGTAGATTCAGGTAAAGAATGAGCAGACATCGTGTAGGTTACAGGAAATGGTTACAAAACTCGATCATAATTTAGTGATGTCCGAAAATGTGGAATTGGTTAATTGTCAGTTGTCAGTTGTCAGTTGTCAGTTGCAAAAGAATATTTCTCTCCCCTGCTCCCTCTTGCCTTTTCCCTCTTGCCTCTTGCTTCTTCCCTAATAAATAATAATTCATGATTAATATGCTCAATGATATAAGTTTTCCACTACCCAGTTTGACGGTGAACCAGATGTTTGGGCAAAAAATAATCAGACCAGTTACTGCTGCTACTCTCTACGGTATTGCTTCCATTAAAGATAGACTTATTGCTATTGATACGGTTAAAGGTCATTTATTAGAAATTGACCCCCTTACCGATAACAGCAAAATTATCAATCCCCACCAAGTCCGTGAATTTCAAGAAGTTACTGGTTTAGCTGTGTGGGAGGATGATCTGTGGGTGACTCGTGGGAACAGTGTCTATTTATGTAAATTGGCATCTTTAGGGTTAGAGCATTTTGTGACTTTACCCTATCCTGCTGATGGTGTTGCCGTTTGGGACTCTACCGTTTATGTTAGTTGCCAAAGACTTGGCTATATTTTGATTTTTGACCGTGATACCCGCAAGGAAATCACTAGATTCTATGCCCCTGGTGTCGGTATCCAAAATTTAGCAGTTAGTAAAGAAACTTTGTGGGTATGCGATCGCACTGAACAAACAGTTTACTCTATGGATAGGGCAACTGGAGAAATCCGTTTCAGTGTTCTCACCCCTTTTGATTCTCCTACAGGTATCGCCGTTTACGGACAGGATGAAACAGGCAAAGATCGTATTTATGTGGCCTACTCCAGCGAAGAACCTTATATTCGGGATAATCCCAACGCTGACCCTTGTTTTGAATTAACCTACCGCGATCGCACATTTATTCATTCTCTACAATATCATTACCAAGAGGATAAACGCTACGCCCTCTCTAATGGCTATCTGATAGAAATGTCTTATGTTGAAGAAATTTCCCCCCTTGATGAAATTTATTTAGCCGATATA
Organism: Anabaena sp. 54; assembly: GCF_017355725.1. Classification (NCBI taxonomy): domain Bacteria; kingdom Bacillati; phylum Cyanobacteriota; class Cyanophyceae; order Nostocales; family Nostocaceae; genus Anabaena; species Anabaena sp. 54. Next base: position 9,205 of record NZ_JAAVWA010000039.1, on the reverse strand, counting down.
GAATGGCGCATAGCCCTACCCTCAGAAACCCAACGGCAAAAAGTCCAACAAGTTGAACCCATTGGTTTACCATTTAGAGAAGAAATCATTGACGGACAAAGAGTAGCCGTATTTAAATTTGATGCCCTTGCCCCCGGTGAACGTCACATATTTGGCTGGAAGGCATTAGTAGAAGTACGCGGCATTAAACATCGCATCACTCCTAGAGACGTGGAAGATATTCCAGAACTGTCACCAGAATTAAAAACCCGCTATCTAGTAGATGATGACGATTTAGCAATGGATACCGATATTGTTATCCGTGCAGCCCGCACAGCAGTTGGTTCGGAAACTAACATATTACGGAAAATGTACAGTATCCGTAACTATGTCTATGATCAATTGTCCTATGCCATTAAACCCCATATTGACTCACCCGATATTGCCTTAGAACGAGGTACTGGTTCTTGTGGAGAATATGTAGGTGTATTACTAGCACTTTGTCGCCTTAATGGTATTCCTTGTCGTACAGTTGGCAGATATAAATGTCCAGTCTATGCTGAACACCAGGGCGTTCCTCTCCAACCCGATTTTAATCATGTTTGGTTAGAATTCTATATTCCGGGGATTGGTTGGTTGCCAATGGAATCTAATCCTGATGATCTCGAAGAAGGTGGACCATACCCTACACGGTTCTTTATGGGCTTATGCTGGTACCACATCGAAATTGGTAAAGGCATCACCTTTGAAATCTTAAGCAGAAATGGCATCCGCTTAACAAAAGAAGAGGTTTCACTGGGTGACTTAGCTATTAACCATATTCGCTTCACAATTCTGAAGGAATTACCACCTTTTTAATTTTTGATTGAGGAACGAAACCCAACGCAAAATGTATAAATGTTGGGTTTCCTTGCGTCCGAGTCCGCCTCAGAATGAATTTTGATAGCCTTTGACACTAATTCTTACTCATTTTTTCTTTTGCTGCTATTGGTGGATACTTAGCAACTTCTATTAATAATTGTCCTGCGTTAAAATTTGTATGAATATTCAAGATAAAACTGTAGATAGTCGCAACCTAACGCAAAACGGGTAAGTGAATATAGCAATTCCCATTCAAGTGAGGTACAAGAGTTAATAATCAAACGCAGATGGACGCAGATAAACGCAGATCATTTTGTACTTCATTAGACTAGGAAATGCTATATAAACCTTTACCTGAATCAGGATTTACAGGATGTTTATTTTTAATCTTAGAAATGGGAATTTATTTAATCACGTCGAATAACCAGTTTGAGTTATGATAAAAAGAAATGAGGTATATTATGATTTATTTATCTGCCACAGAAGCAAAACAAAATTTTACAGAATTTTTAGATAAAGCTCAAAAAGAACCAATAACCATTCAGCGTCAGGAACAAGATTTAGTTGTAGTGCTATCTGTCTTAGAGTATCAAAGATTAACTAAATTGCTAAAAAATGAGTTTCAGGGATTTTGTGATCAAGTTGGTCAAAATGCCGAAATAAAAGGTATGACAGAAGAAAAGCTCAAAGAAATTCTTGAAAGTGATGATTGAGCAAAGAATTGTTATTGACACTAATTGTTTTGTGAGTCGGTTACTAACTCCCAAATCTATCACTTCTCAAGCAGTTCGTTATGCTTTTGATTTCCATCAAATTCTTGTTTCTGCGGACACACTTACAGAATTAGAAATGGTTCTCTCTAGGAAGAAATTTAATAATTATGTCAGTTTTGAAGAGCGGCAAAAATTTATTTTATATCTAAAAAATCTGGCTGAGATAGTTGATATTACCAATCATGTACAAGTTTGTCGAGATCCAAAAGACGATAAATTTCTCTCACTTGCTATTGCCGGTAATGCCAATATTATTATTACCGGAGATGAAGATTTATTAGTGCTTAAATGCTATCAAAACATTCCTATTTTATCACCAAAGGATTTTTTATCACAAGCGGATCAAAGTTAAAAATAACGGTTCTATCGCTCCCTTGTGGAAGAGAATATTAATTTAATTTTTGTAGGTTGGGTTGACGTATGTTACCCAACATTGTTCAAAATCATTAAAATTGTTTTTGGGTTGCGCTGTTGCTTAACCCAACCTACGATTTTCTATTCTACATTTACCCAAAAATCTGCGGTTTTGATTTGTCCATTGCGATTAAATTGCATCCACATTTTATATGTTCCTGGTTTGGGAAATTTAGTATGAAATTCAACCTTTCCGTCAGCAGGATCTTTCATTGCGTGTGCATGGATATAATCAGATGCAGTGAGGGGAGACGAACTTTTAATAATTACTAAATGTCCTTTTTCCCCCAAATAAGGCTGTAAATCTTGAATTGGTTGATTTTTATTGTCTTTTAAATCGAAACTTAAAGTTACTTCTTGACCAGCTTGAATATTTTTTTCAGAAATATTCAGATTAACCTGAGTATCTGAGATAGTTTTAGTCTTGCTGAACTTTTCTAAATTTTTTGGTAAGGGAACTGAACCGGGAATTGTGATATTCATTAATGAGACATTTTCCTTATTTCCAGCAGGTTTATAATCACTAAAAAGTGTATAATTACCTGATTCTGGAAAATTTGCAGTCACTTCAAAGCGACCATTTTCTTTATATTCGGGATGAATATGAGCAAAAGATCGTAAATCATCACTAATAATAATTAAGTGCATGATTTTTTCCTGGAAAATGTCAAACTTATTAACAGGTTTACCAGACACATCTTGAATATCAATAACTAAGTTAATCGGTTGATTTGGTGATAAACTTTTCGGAGCAGTTAATTTAACCTTAGTAGTTATTTGTGAATTATCCCCATGATTCATATTTCCCATAGAATGTCCCTCATGATTCATCATCATACTAGGTGAAACCTGTGTTTCCGTAGACTTAGTATTTGATGAACAACCAGGAGTTAGTAATAAAGCTGTCACCACAAAAATACCTGAAAAAAGTCGCTTCATTTTAGGAAGGTTGTAATTTGAAATTCATCGTTTGCCGAACATTTCCGAGAGCCAGAATTAACTCCTAACTCCATTTTTGACTACATCTTTTTTGTCTGGATTAGGTAATAAAGCCAGATCAATCAAAGGTAATTTAATAATTACTGTTGTTCCTTGGTTTAACCCCAAACTCTCTAAGGTGATTTTACCACCCATGAGTTCAATTAAATTCCGAGAAATTGCTAAACCCAATCCAGTTCCTTCAAACTTGCGCGTAGTTGTACCGTCAACCATGACAAAAGGACGGAATAGTTTACCTTGTTCTCCTGGGTCAATACCAATTCCTGTATCTTTTATGAAAACTAAAACATAATGCTGATGCTGATAAATATTTGTGGTAATTTGAATACTCCCTTCATCAGTGAATTTAGTGGCATTACCAATAATATTAATTAGCACTTGTTTAAGTTTAATGGCATCAGATTTTATAGGAATAGGTTTATCACCTATATTACAAATTAATTGCAGTCCCTTATGTTGGACATTAACTGATTGTAAGTTAATTACCTCTAATAATAATTGTCGTAAATCCAGCGGTACTGTAGTTACGGAAAGTTTACCAGCTTCTATTTTAGAAATATCTAGTAAATCATTAATTATCTTTAATAAATGAATTGCTGTATCATCAGCTTTTTTAAGAAATTCTAATTCTTCTTCTCTACTGTCGCATAAATCATCACGGACTAACCGTACACAATTAATAATAATATTCAAGGGATTTCTTAACTCATGGGAAGTTGTGGCTAAAAATTGGCTTTTTATTTGGTTAGCTGATTTAGCTTCTTTCCAAGCAATTTCTAATTCTTCCGCCCAATCTTTGAGTCTTTCTACCATTTGATCTAATGCTTGTGCTAATTGGTTAAACTCCCGAATCTTGAAGTTGCGTGGAATGGGTTGTGCTGCGTGGTGACTATGAAGATTAACAGCATAGTCGCGGAGTTCTTCAACAGGACCGGCTAAATAAGGAACTAAATAAAATGATGCTAATAAACTTGCACCAATTAAACCAACTGTTAAAACAATCAGAATTAGTTTAATTTCTTCTAAACCAAATAGGGCATTTTCTACACTTGTAACTGCTAGGACAATCCATCTTTGTGATGGTCTTGTGGTGATAGGTTTAGTAGTAGCTGTAAAACCTGTAACTAGTTCCTCTCCTTCAACAAAGGATAAATTACTAGAATTATTACTTCCACCTAAAGCATTTTTAACTATGGCTTGTATTCTTTCCACATCGGCATAATTTTTAATATTAGTACCGATTCTTTCTGGCAATGGGTGGGCTAAAACTCTACCATCTTCAGCAATGACTACTAAAAGACCCGTCAATGAGCCTGGATGATTGGGATTTTGTTGATACAATGTAGTTTTAATGCTTAATCGGTAAGCTAAATTACCACGTTGATTAGCAATAGGAATTGATAAAAATAACTGGAGTTGATTTTGTTTGTCTCTTTTACCAGTTTTTCCAGATTGAGATGGTAATATGAATTGAATATCAACATCATCACTGGTGGCAGATAAGCCGGATGGGGTAATTTCTTGAATACCACAACTACTGGCTATTATTTCACCTTTTTTAATGTGGGTGAATTGGAGACAATTAATTTTGGTTGGCAGTTGTTTGTGTAGCTGTTTAAGAAATTGTTCAATTTGGAAAGGTGAACCAGATTTAATTACTTGTGTCTGACTGGCTGTAATTAAATCGGAGCGCAAGGCGGCAATATCATCACTAATTTTTTCTCGTTTGTTAACCGCACTTTCTGTTAAATTTTGTCGGGCAGTATTTAACAGACTAGAACGGGCTTTATTGAGGGCAACCATTTCTCCTACTAATAAAACTGGGACAAATACCAGTAGTATTCTTGTTACTAAAATTTGTCGAAATGACGATTGACGAGATTTAGCCATTGTTTGTCTCACTTCGCATCTTTAAACGACAATTACAAAGATATGAAATTACACTAACCAAAGGAGACATTTTATTAGTTGATGATAAGTTTACTATTAGTTTAAATTTCTTATGGAAATAAGAGATAACAGGTAAGAATTAAAAAATTAAAAAATTAAAAAATTAAAAAATTAACTAATTCTTACTCTCGTTTAAGGACAAATATAATATAACAAAATTCATAAAATGTAGATTAAATAGTGAGTGCTGTTGCATATTAATGGTATAAAAGTTATCAATCTTGTCTTATTGTGATAAATTGTGAGAAAATATATCTACCAAGCAGAAATATCAGAGCAATGCAATGATGCAACATCGTCCTCATACCACAGTAGTTTTAGCCATGAGTGCCGATGGCAAAATAGCAGATTTTAGGCGATCGCCTGCTCGATTTGGCTCAATGGCTGATAAAATACACCTGGGGAAACAAATTGCTGCATCTGATGCCGTTTTATTTGGTGCTGGTACTCTTCGTGCCTACGGTACAACAATGACCATTACAGACGCAATACTCTTGCAACAAAGAAAAATAGCGAATCAGCACCCCCAGCCAGTTCATATAGTGATTTCCCGTTCAGGCAACCTGAATCCGGACATTAAATTTTTTCAACAACCGGTGAGACGATGGTTACTCACAACCTCTCTGGGTGCTTATTTTTGGCAAGAAAGATCAGAGTTTGAAGAAGTTTTAGTCTTTGAAACTCCTAGCCAAGAAATTGACATTTTGGCGGCTTTAGAATATTTCACAAGTTTACAAATTACCCGTTTAGCTATTTTGGGAGGAGGACAATTAGTAGCATCTTTCCTAGAATCTAATTTAATTGATGAAATCTGGTTAACTATTTGTCCACTGATTTTAGGTGGTAATATTGCGCCTTCACCTGTTGAGGGGACAGGATTTTTATCTGATCTTGCTCCTAAGTTACAATTATTAGAAGTATCCACCGTAGAGCAGGAAGTATTTTTACACTATAGAATAATCCCGTAGGGGCGCTGGGCCTGCGCCCAGACCAGAAATGTGGTGCGCCCAAGCATGAGTCAAAAGTAAATCTAAAATTACTGGACAAATACACAATGATCAAAGAACACAAACCCCATTATTCTCTTGTTTGGACGCACACAATCGCTGATGTTCCCCAAGCAGACTGGGATGCTTTAGCGATGCCGTTAAAAACGCCTTTTTTAGAATGGGATTGGTTGCACAATTTGGAAATATCTCAAAGTGTTACAGCCAATACTGGTTGGTTGCCAAATCACTTGATTTTGTGGCGAGATAGAACTTTAATTGCCGCTGCTCCTTTATATTTAAAAGGACATAGCCAAGGGGAATTTGTTTTTGATCATCAATGGGCAGAATTAGCTTCTCGGTTGGGAATAGAGTATTATCCAAAGTTGCTGGGAATGACTCCATTTACCCCGACTGAAGGCTATCGCTTTTTAATTGCTGCGGGAGAAAATGAGGAAGAAATTACAGCTTTAATGCTCCATGAAATTGATAGTTTTTGTGTGAAACATCGGATTTCTGGTTGTCATTTTCTCTATGTTGATCCCCAATGGCGACCGATTTTAGAAAGTCAGGGTTTTACAACTTGGCTACATCATAGTTATATTTGGGAAAATGCTAATTTTCAAACTTTTGATGATTATTTAACTGGATTTAATGCTAATCAAAGACGGAATATTAAACGGGAACGTAAAGCTGTAGAAAAGGCAGGTTTAAGATTGCAAGCATTAACGGGTGAGGAAATTCCTAACTCTATGTTTCCGTTAATGTATGACTTTTATGCTGATACCTGTGATAAATTTGGTTGGTGGGGAAGTAAGTATTTAACCAAGAACTTTTTCGAACAGTTGCACCATAATTATCGGCATCGGGTGGTATTTTTTGCGGCTTATAATCAAGAAGATCCAGGTCAACCAGTGGGGATGTCCTTTTGTTTATTTAAAGAAGACAAACTATATGGGCGTTATTGGGGGAGTTTTCAAGACATAGATTGCTTACATTTTGATGCTTGTTATTATGCACCAATTGAATGGGCGATCGCTCATGGTATCCAAAATTTTGACCCCGGTGCTGGTGGTAAACATAAAAAACGCCGGGGGTTCCCTGCTACACCGAATTACAGCCTGCATCGCTTTTATAACCACCGTTTAGGGCAAATTATCCTGCCTTGGGTGCGGGAAGTTAATCAACTAGAACAAAAAGAAATGGATGCCATTAATGCAGAGTTACCTTTCAAATAAGGAAATAGATCAAAATAGATCCCCGACTTCTCAAAGAAGTCGGGGATCTAGATAAGTAGGTGAACACAATAAAACCAAACTGTGTAAAGAAATGTAAAATCGCCCAAACCCTCTTCACTCTTGCCTCTTGCCTCTTGCCTTTTGCCTTGCCATAACGACAATTTTCAACGCTCACCTACTTATTGTATATTGATGTAATCTGAAAATACTCTTTCTATAAATTTACTTTTGACAATGCCTAAGGATTTACTACTCGAAGATTTGACAGCAATTGATTATAAACTTTCTCACCGTCATATTGATCTTGACCCCAACGGCTATTTTATTATTTACATAGACCAAAAGGAAGGATTAATTTATGCCAAGCACTTCACTAATGTGATTAACGAACGTGGTTTAGCCGTAAATCCTGAAACAGGTGAAGTGATTCCTGTTCGCGGTAAAGTGGAAAGAAGCCACACAACTGTATTTAGCGCACGTACAGCCAAAGAACTCTGTATCAAGATTTTTGAAGAAACTCCAAATTGTCCTGTGACTTTATTAGATCATGCAGCTTATTTAGGTAGGGAATTTGTTCGCGCTGAAATGGCTTTAGTGTCAGGCAAAGAGTACATTCAAGATTAAATAGAGTACGCAATTGACACTCCCCGGTCTAAAGGACACGGGGATTCTTAAGACTAAACGAGTCGTTTTTCATCCCCTGTCTGTACCACGAAAGACGGAACTGGAGTTCCTATTTCTCAGGGGCTTTCAAACTTCCCAGTCTTTCTTGTAATAAGAGACTTCCAAGAAATAAATTATCCTAAGAAACGAACCACAGAGGCACAGAGTACACAGAGAGAGAATTTCTGCATCAGTTTTGGGACATTTTTTTATTTGGAAGTCTCTAATGTAAGTTGCTAGTTAGGTAAATTGTCAGAATCAGGATGTCCAGGATTAAAGGATGAACAGGATGAAACCAGAGCTTTGATTACCAATTACCTATTACCAATTCAATTACCCATTACCAGCCTCAACTAGATAACTAGCAACTTGAGTTAATAAGGACAAGAAACTTACAAATCAAAAAACACCCCCAGTCCCCAGTCCCCTATTCCTCAGATTCCTGAGAGGGTGGTTTTTGAAACACCAGATAAATGTAGTATGTAGCCATTGGGATGACAGTGGCAGCAATTAATAGCCCAACCACCCAAGCAGTAGCATTACCCTGATCTGTTTCTCCAGCTTTGGTGAAAGTTCCTTCTACCTGGACTGTTTCCTTAATTTCTGGTGGACCGGGATCTGGTTGACCAGATAACACAGCAACCAGGCGATCGCTCACATCCAAAAATCCTTGGTTGTATTTATTACCCTCACGTAATGCTGTACCTAATGTTTCTTCAACCACACTCTGGGCAATAGAGTCAGTTAATAATGACTTCACATTATCCCCACTCAGTAAAGTCATTTTATTAGTAACAGTATCAACCAGTAATAATACTTGATTGGTTTGCTCTGCCGCTGTTGGAAACCATTTACTAAATAATCCCTTGGCAAAACTTTCCGGTGTTTCTCCGTAGTCGAGGCTGTGAATAGTGACAATTCTGGCTTGATTGCCAGTTTTTTGAGCCAAATCCTGGAAAGCCTTGCTAATCTGACCTTCATTCAATCTGCTAATCACATCACCTTGATCTAAAATCCAAGTATCTGCCGTTAAACTGGGTATTTGGTATACACCAGTAGCAGCAGCAGGTAAAATAAACAGTGAAGTCGCCATCATCATCATCAATACAGGGAAAATGAGACGAATAACGTATTTTTGGTTACTAAATAATTGCTTGAGTAACTGTTGCATGGGATGAATTCTTAAACAGACTTGCAATCAAAATACTACATAATTAGGGAATAGGGAATAGGGGCGGGGAGTGGGGAGTGGGGAGTGGGGAGTGGGGGGAGTTGGGGGAGTTGGGGGAGTTGGGGGAGTTGGGGGAGTTGGGGGAGTTGGGGGAGTTGGGGGAGTTGGGGG
>NZ_JAAVWA010000068.1:0-3515 GCF_017355725.1 Anabaena sp. 54 | reverse complement strand
CAAGAGGCAAGAGGCAAGAGGCAAGAGGCAAGAGGCAAGAGGCAAGAGGCAAGAGGCAAGAGTAAAGAGTAAAGATAGATTTCTCCCCTACTCCCCCTACTCCCCCACTCCCCCCACTCCCTATACGAGTTATGATTTCTTGGCTTAGTTTATGTTCAATATTACTTAGTATCCTGCTCATGGGCTGTTCATTACCAACCACAGCTAAATCTCCAGCCGTAACACCAGAATCATCAACCCAAACATCAGTAAATGCTGGTCAAAATTTGCCAATTTCGGCTGAAGCTACTCTGCCTCGAAATATAAAAATTCAGTTAGAAGTAGCACGAACACAAGAACAACAACAAATGGGTTTGATGTATAGAAAGGATTTACCAGATAACCGAGGAATGCTGTTTCTTTTTCCGAACGCACAACCAGTACAATTTTGGATGAAGAATGTACCCGTTGCGTTAGATATGGTATTTCTCCGGCAAGGTGTGGTCCAGTACATCCAAACATCTGCTCCTCCTTGTGACATAGAACCTTGCCCCACCTACGGTCCTAATGTCCTGATAGATCAAGTAATTGAACTTAGGTCAGAACGAGCCAAAGAACTAGGTTTAAAGAAAGGAGATCAGATCAAAATAGATTTCCTAGTTCCTGGTGCTATTCCATAAACAGAATCAAGATTGACAATAGCTCTATGCACTTGAATAAGATACAAAATCTCTGGTAGAAGCCATACCACAAAAGACTTTTAACTTTTAACTTCTGACTTCTGCTATAGCAACAATTCTATGTAAAAATAGCATAAGTCTTTATGCTGAATTTTTATCTGGTACAAAATTATTTTTTTGAAAAAATACTACCAAACCTGGCATAAATAGTAGTAAAGAGGTTAATATTTATCAGTAGCCTAAATAACATCAGATTTTAGTTTTTCCAGTTAAAATCACGACTTTTAAAATTAAGTAACAAAATCTCCCTTTTGGCGCAAGTGTAAATAGTCGCCAATAGGTGAGTATAAACTATAAAATCTTTGTTACTTAAATCAAAACAAAAAACTAGAGGATGTTAATGGTGACACTAACATCATGGTTGAAGTATTACCTAAATATCATCCTGATGGGATACACAAGTCACTGTAGTAGAAATTGCTTCGTGATTTTAATTACCTTGGTCTAGTAGTAGATTCAGATAGATTAATGCTTTACAAAAGGGTTATTTAGAAAAATATATACTTTTTTTATACAACCTCGATTCTCTAATCTACTTATAGCAAGGTGACACATAAAATACTGGCTATACAATACCCACAAAATTAGATAAACAACCTATGATCATCAATTCTACTCAAGTAGGTGAGATACAAATGACACCATCAAGATATTCTCGGCTAATTAATTTTCTCCAGGAAGATTTGGCAATTTCCGCTGCTTCCCTCGCTGTAGCATTACGTAGCCGTGATCAAGATCCTGGTTCTTTAACTATGACTCTTTGGCAATATGGGTTAATTACACTAGAACAGTTGGAACAAATTTATGATTGGCTAGAAACAGCGTAGGGAAGAGGCATGGGGGCAGGGAGTAGGTGCAGAATTTACCCATTACCTATTACCTATTACCCATTACCCATTACGAGTCTAATAACTATTGGGCAAAAACTTTTGCTGCTGCTGCTATACCAGCACCGGGGGTGAAGTTTTCATGACCAACTTGTGGAAGGACAACTTCTAGGGAAGCGATACAACTAAGAATGTCTCGATCGCACACAAAACCTAAGTGACCTATGCGGAAAATTTTATTACTCAGATGGTCTTGTCCACCTGCTAAAGCAATATCAAACCGTTTTTTCATCAAAGAACGAATTTTATCGGTTTCGATGCCTGGAGTAGCTACAGCGGTAATGGCAGGACTGGCACATTCATCTGCGGCAAACAATGATAAATTTAATGCTTTCATTGCCGCACGAGTGGCATTTTTTTGGCGTTCATGACGGGTAAAGATGGATTCCAATCCTTCCTTTTTCATCATTCCCAAGGTGGTATGTAGTGCCACCATTAAGTTGACGGGAGGGGTAAAGGGAGTGGTATTTTTAGCGGTGGCTTTACGATATTTCCCTAAATCTAAATAATACTTAGGCAATTTTGCGGTTTTGTAGGCTTCCCAGGCTTTAGGACTGACGGAGACAAATCCTAAACCGGGAGGAATCATGTAACCTTTTTGTGAACCAGAAGCAACTACGTCTAAACCCCAAGCATCTACAGGGACGTTGTAAGCCCCTAAACTGGTGACAGCATCAACAATAATTAAAGCCTCTCCATGTTCTTTAACGTGGCGGTTGATGGCTTCTAGATCATTAATGACACCAGTTGAGGTTTCGCTGTGGGTGATAATGACGGCTTTGATTTCTTTGTTGGTATCAGCTTGCAGTTTGGCTGCAAATTGGGCTGGGTCTAAGGGTTGTCCCCATTCTGCGGTGATTGCTTCTACATTTAAGCCAAAGGCTTGACCAACTTCTACCCAACGTTCACCAAATTTACCATTAGAACCGACTAAAATGCGATCGCCTGGAGAAAGAAAATTAATCATTCCCGCTTCTACAGCCCCAGTCCCACTGACATTTAGCATCAATACATCACTGCTGGTTTGATGTAGCCATTTGAGGTTTTCTGTCACCTCTGCCATCATGCTACTAAATTCACCGCTGCGGTGACCAATAGGGTGTTTAGCTAATGCTAGTAAAGCTGCTTCTGGAACTGGGGTAGGACCAGGAATCATCAGCATCAATTTATCGTCCATGTTTGTGTCCTAGTTGAAAATTTCAATACAATCCAAATTAACCCCTCTAGGGGATAAAAACACAAAAAAACCTACTCAAATTTTTCGTAGGAATGCCAGTTTAAAACTGTATTAAGCAGCCCCACTTTTGCAGGGCTGAGTTTTGTCTAAATGGAAATAGACATTCATCATGAGCAATCTACTTTATCACCAAAATGGTTAATAGACCAACGGTGATCAATGATCAGAGAGGACGATTGAAAACTTTCTTCTAGTCGCTTTTGTTGGGATGCAGCTTTTCGCAGGGTAACAATTAGTTGGTTAACTTGATTGCGTAGGTCTTCGTTTTGACCTAGAGAAGTCATGGTTTGTCTTTCTAAAAGTTGAAGTATAAGTTCGTAATGGATAGGAGAAGGTAAAGGAATTGGCTCCATGTAGTTTATTATGAAGTTGAAACTTAGGGATGCTTAATTTTTAACTTAGTTAAAGTTTTGTTAACCCCAAATTAATTCTTACACAAGAAATAAATAATTGCAGTTATTAAGCAGGAGATAGCCGGGGAAAATGAGAATTTTAGAGGAAGAAGCAACAGGTAACAGAAAAACTCATGTTTAAAAACATGAGATGGAAATACTGATTTTTGACTAAGCTTTAAAATCTGAAACTTTAGTTTTTTCTGTTCCCTGTTCCCTGTTCCCTGTTCCCTGTTCCCTGTTCCCTGTTCCCTGTTCCCTGTTCCCTGTTCCCTGTTCC
>NZ_JAAVWA010000038.1:0-47708 GCF_017355725.1 Anabaena sp. 54 | reverse complement strand
TCAATAACCAATACTTATTGACAGAACTGTTGCTGTTACGTACTTTTAGACTTTTTATTTACATCGAACTCAGGTGACACGATATTTGCGGCAGGCAGAGATGGACACCAAGAGAAGTAGTTCGCCACCTGGGCAGTTAAAAAATATGCTAAAATATAATCGGTGGAAGTCTTATGACAAAGAAAAAATATGCAAATTTCTATTGTTTTACCCGATGCTATAGCTCATTATCTGACAGAACAATGGGGTGATTTAGATACTAGAATCATGGAAATGATTGCAGTTGAGGCTTATCGTCAAGGTTTAATTAGTGTAGGTAAATTAAGAGAATTATTAGGTATGAAAACCCGTTTAGAGGTAGATACTTTTTTGCAATCTCAAGGCATTTATCTAGCTTATAATGAAATGGATTTAGAGCAAGATCACCAAACACATCAACAATTACAAGAATCAGGTATTTTGTAGAAAAATGTTAGTTATATCTGATACTTCTCCAATTTGTTATCTAGTGTTAATTGGTGAAATTGACATACTTGCTCAACTTTATCATCAAGTGCTAATTCCGCAGATAGTTCAGGAAGAATTGTCGCATAAAAAATCACCAAATTTAGTTCAGAATTGGATTAATGATCCTCCTCGTTGGTTAATTATTAAAAATATTGATATTTCTGGGAGTCCAGATTTAGAAGTTTTAGATCCAGGAGAAACAGCAGCTATTCTTTTAGCGAAAAAAGAAAATGCCAATTTAATTATTATTGATGATGGACTAGGAAGAAAAATTGCCAGCAATCGCGGTTTAAAAGTGACTGGTTTGCTGGGCGTTTTAGAGCAAGCAGCATCTCAAAATTTAATTGACTTACCTGATGTTATTAGTCGTTTACAAAAAACAAGTTTTCGAGCTTCATCATCATTGCTAAATTCTTTATTGAAACGTCAAACATAAAAATTGTGCAGCTTCAGGAGTATCTTTGTATAAGCATTCAAAACGAACAAAATTGTGCTTTTGTGCAAGTTGGTACAAAGTAGTTTGAGTTTCGGGAAAATCATAAGTAGATATATGATTTTCCATGATTGACATATCTTGAGACGAGAGTGCAGTCCAGTTTTGACGCATATTTTCTAAGTAGCGATTAACAAAGTGTTCTTTGTCTTCCTCTTCTTTGCAAACTATGTCAATCAAAACAAATATACCGTTGGTTTTCAGAAGATGAGATACTTGCTCAATGACTTTATCTTTTTGTGCCAAACTTAGATGATGTAAAACAAAGGAAGTCATAACCAGTAAACCAAAAAGTTTTTCCCAAAGAGCGATTTTTACGGAATGCTAACGCTATTGCTACAGACGAAGCAGGCATCAACAACAAAATACGATAGACATTTATGTGATATAAAATACTAAATACATAAGAAATAGTTATAGTAATTTGCACTGGGTCAAAATATGAAATGATGAATGTAGTGTGTAGCATATTGGTTGAAAAAATTGACTGTTTCATCTCTAACAAAAGCCACGCAGGGCGAATCTACAGAAGAACTCGTTTTAACCGACTCAGAAACCCAAGACGCAGGTTATTCAGTGTTTAGTAGAAAATTTTTCGATTGAAACGCAAGGAGCCTGTGACCAACAAACTTTATTCGAGATTCTGGTTAAAGCAGCCAGCACTGGAGACAGTATTGAAAACACAGCTAAATTGTTAAAAAATATTCCGACAGCTAATGATATTAGATATCATCTCAATAAAATTAATAATTTTGAGGAATTAGAAGCGCAAATAAATCAAGCATTAAAAAGTCGAATTCCTTTAGGATTAAAAAAGGGGTGTTTAAAAATAGCGATTGATTTAAATTTAATTTGTTATTATGGTAAACCAACACCGTCAGAATTACCCTACATACCTGAGTTCGATGTAAATAAAAAGTCTAAAAGTACGTAACAGCAACAGTTCTGTCAATAAGTATTGGTTATTGAGAATTAAAGCCCACGCCAAAAAGTTCTCAAAAAATTAATTTTTTGAAATGTATTTACTATTAGGTAATATTGATATTTAATTGGTAATTAAGCTAATAAAACTGGTAAGGTTTCAATTTCATTTTCATCAAATCTTAAAGAAGGTTTTTTAGGTTGCCAAGTATAAGCTATTATTGCAGCAACAACATTAACCATGAAATTAGTAACACTTCGATGTCGAGAATGAGCAAGTTGTGAAATATTTTTGAGTTGGTCATTAACAGTTTCAATTAAAGAGCGTTTTCGGAGCATTAATTTCTCCTCCAGGGACAAGAGCTTATTCCGCATATTTTTCTTGAAAGGAGTGATTAATTTGAGTCCATTAGACCAAAGTTCAAGCCAGAGTTTTTGAGAAATATATCCTTTGTCTCCAAATATTTTCCCAAATAACCTGAGTTCGATGTAAATAAAAAGTCTAAAAGTACGTAACAGCAACAGTTCTGTCAATAAGTATTGGTTATTGAGAATTAAAGCCCACGCCAAAAAGTTCTCAAAAAATTAATTTTTTGAAATGTATTTACTATTAGGTAATATTGATATTTAATTGGTAATTAAGCTAATAAAACTGGTAAGGTTTCAATTTCATTTTCATCAAATCTTAAAGAAGGTTTTTTAGGTTGCCAAGTATAAGCTATTATTGCAGCAACAACATTAACCATGAAATTAGTAACACTTCGATGTCGAGAATGAGCAAGTTGTGAAATATTTTTGAGTTGGTCATTAACAGTTTCAATTAAAGAGCGTTTTCGGAGCATTAATTTCTCCTCCAGGGACAAGAGCTTATTCCGCATATTTTTCTTGAAAGGAGTGATTAATTTGAGTCCATTAGACCAAAGTTCAAGCCAGAGTTTTTGAGAAATATATCCTTTGTCTCCAAATATTTTCCCAAATAAGTTCTTAGTCAAAGTGGGAACAGGTTTTCGGTCATCTGTATTTCCAGGAGTAATTTGAAACGCAAGTAACTCTCCTTGATCATTAATAATCAAATGAAGTTTAAACCCAAAATACCAACAAATAGAACTTTTCCCCCAGCCAGCTAAATCTTTAAAGACCTTATTTGTCTTGGCTCTTTTAGAATGACAAATGGGAATAGAGGTACTATCAATAAAACTTATACCTGTATTGAGTCCTTTTCGTGTATTCAGATAATACATCAAGGGAATTAAAGCATTTGGCATTAATTCAACAAATCTTTGATAACTCACTAAATTGGGAAATTCACCTTGGCAATATTTGAAGATATGTTTCAGGTAATAATCTTTAAAATTGCGGTAACTAGAGCGATGAAAATACACAATTATTGTCATAATTTCACTTAGACATAATCGGCTGGGTCTAATTCTTTTTTTTATTTGGGATGGGATAAGTTGAGCTTGAAATATTGGCTCAAAATAGGTACAAAAATCATCAATTTCACAGAAAATAGTTTCTAATTCCATGAGTTATAATCATTAATTTTCTTTAATTAAACCTCTTCTATTGTCCCTAATCTGAGGTACTTTGAGTTTGTATTCAAATAGTATTCGTAATATAAATTTAGATTTTGTTATGAAAATTTACTTAAATCTAGGCTGGTTTCCTATTAATTCTCAATAATTAAGGCTTATTGAGAATATAGGCTCTTTCCAGAAAAGCCTCTAACCCTTTTGAATACTCATTTTTAGCTGGTTTTCTTACATCGAACTCAGGTGTATAAGGTTTTTGAGGTTTTCTTAGCATACAAAATTCTCGTGAACACTCGCTAATTATACTTACTTATTTAGAACCTCGCCATACTTAGATGTTAGTATTTTGGGGATGTGATCTCCCCAAAACCTTTATTGATTTACCGCAAAAGCTGGTTTAAACAAATTCTTGATTCTATCCCTCACATCTTGGGTTAAAGCTTTCCAAGCGGCTATCTTTTGCTTAGATGTAATGCTATCATTAATCGCATAGCATTCTTCCTGAGTTGAAATTTTCTGCAATTGTTCAATAATAAACGGAACTATTAGACGGTCATGGTCTGTTAAAGATTCACTACTATTCATAATTTCTGGCTCGCTATTTATAATTTCGTTCCAATCAATAATTGATTTTTCTGACTCCATCCAAGCCGTGAACCGCTTACCAATTGCGGTTAAAATATCCTCTCTAGCTGCGGTTAAATCAAATTCTCCATCGTCCAATTCTTCCTTGAACTCAACAGGCACGGCTTGGTAATGGTTCAATCTAATATCACCGACAAACTTTTTACCCTGCGATTTATTCTTAAATCCAATCATGCCTAGCAGGGAAGAAATAATATTTAAGTTTTCCTTACCTGTTTCAGTGGCAGGTGGCATACTTTCCATCTTTAATGCAATTCTGATATCTTTGCTATCTCGTAACTTTTGAATCAGGTTTAGAACGTCCTCAGAATTTTTGTGATATTCCCTTCCATCGGTAAAATTCAAAATGTCTAATTCTCTTAATGCCCAGATAACGCTATGACTCATCCTACTGACTCTAGCACTGTAAAAATCTTCCTTAGTGGCTTCATAAAACCATTTTGCTTCATGCCGTTTTTGGCTGACATCGAAGTTTTTAACGAACCAATACCGCTCTATATTTCTGATGTATTCCTTCCGCTTAATATAAGTTTCATAAATAAATTCATCCCCCCACAATGGACTATCTTCAATCTCTGGTAGTCTATCTAAGAAGAATGTTTTCTCGATCCGTCGCTGGGTATCCTTCCTTGGGTTAGCTTTAGCGGCTTGTTTCGCTTCTTCTACAGTGTCAAATTTATTAGCTGTATAAAGTTCTTTGGCGTAAGTTTTTTGAACTGTTTCTTTAGCCAGTGATTCAGTTTTTTTCAGTTCGTCATTAGCTTCTATTTGAATAATCTCAACATTATGCCCTGCTTCTTCTAAAGCGTAAATTAAGCATTTTCTGAGATTATCCATTTCATAGTTATCCAATGCTCCTAGCACATAGGATATACCAAGCCAATCGTCTTGTTGTCTCGTTATGGCATTGCCTATTACTTCTGATGCTCTAGTAGGATTATTAGCACTGAGAGAAGCTAAAATACCTGATTGAAAAATTCTCTCGTTGGCGATTTCCTGAAGCTGCTTGGCATTGTATGTGTGGGGACTATTGCGGTCTTTTACCATAGATTGTTCTGGACAAAAAACATAATGAGGGATTGAGTTATCACGTAATCTAAACAGTGCTTGCATTTGAGAATTAGTTCCTGCAACCCCCGCAAAAAATGTGAATTTATGGGTAAAGTAGCCAGTTAACGTTACTTCACCATTTTTACGTTTCCTTTCTGCTTTTTTTGAATCATCACCAGCAGATATACCACTTTCGGCAGTAGGTGAAAGTATTATGTAATCTGGCTTTTTATCCAGAATAAATTTATCAGGATTTGCTAAAAATTCTTTAGCCCAATCATCCCCCGCAGTCTCAGAATTGAGGCAGTAACCACTTTTCCCACCTTCAATCAAAATCTGATGCAATATTTTAGTTCTTTCTTTAGAATCGCAGTAAATCCAGGCTTTAACCTGTAAATCTAATATCATTTCTAATAATGGCGTTCTGTTTCTTGACTTTAATTCTCCATCGGTAACAGCCTCTACAAACATAAAGTTTTGCTTTGGTGAACCATAAGTATTTTGAATTTTGATGAGTTTTTTATCTAAACACTGAGAATGGAAAAAATTAGTATACAAATCGCTGTTGTTTCCATCTAACAAAAAGACTCGATTACACTGTTTAAGTGCAGTAGACAGTATTCTAATTGATTTGGCTTGATTATCGCCTAAAGTGCCACCATTTAAAGCATGAATCAATACTGAACATGATTCATCAAGAATGATATCTCTATCTTTAAAATAGCCCTCTACTTTATGAATACTATCTAAACAAAGTGCAATACAAGCATATCTATCTGCTAATACATCAGTTCCGTCGTCATCGTTTAGATGATATATATTTAAACCATTTTCTTTAGCCCTTGCTATTGTTTGGTGTAATAAATTATTCCGATAACCAATAATAAGTACACCATTACCAGCGCGGATAATTTCTTGAATTATCGCTTGGGTTTTACCTTTACCCAAACTAGCCATAACGGATATCATTGCATTAGAATTAGGCAATTTTGGAAACTGAAAATATTCATCCTTCATGATGATATCTGGCGTGAACTTACGGCTTTTTACCCATTGTTCCCACGCCCAATCACCTATAGATTCTTCCTTGGATTTTTTGATTGATGTATCAACAAAAGCCAACGAGACAAACTCATCAGGAGTAATATATTCAATCTGGCTAAAATCTTCTAATTCATCAATATCAAAGTCATCCTTGCTGACCTGACCCCACCAACCAAACTTGACATCATAGCCAAAACTAATAATTAAACTGGCTATCTGTTTCCATCTGGACATGACAGATTTATTTGCAATGTCCCCCGCATCAGGATAGATAACTATTTCCTTGATTCCTACATCTTTACTAGCACGGCTTAAATATTCCTCTAGCAATTTGGGACTACCAGCAAACTGGCCACCCGCCGCGCCGATGACAATATTATTTAACCGCTTGCTTGCTAGATAAGGCTTAACGCCTGTTCCCTCAACAATTGATATTCCCGTAAGGTTTTCTGGTTTAAAGACCGTTAGCGGGTTTTCCAGACCATCCCCAACATTCAATGACAATGTTTGAGCCGATGAACTAACCCACCGATATCTACCAGAATTATCTGGATTATGAAGCCTTAACTGTAGCGCGACAATTTTCCCGTCATAGTCTTTAAGAGGGCATAGATACCCGTCACCACCGACTACCAATGATTTACCATCTTTTCCTATTCCTGGTAGTCTCTTATCTACCGCAAAGGGTAATTTCTGCCACTTCTGAACCGACTTAAAGCCGCAATTAACAATTTCATCTTTACTAAAACCGCGATTTTCTAGATCTGCAACTGTGGCAGCATCCAAACTGAGAGAATCAAGAATTTTGGAGTACAGGTCATGCCGTTGATCCGTCGTTAAGGATTTTTCGCGCTTGGCTTTTTCCTCTAATCTTGCGTCTGCTTTTCTGAGTGCTTGCCTAGTTTTCCATTCTTCTCGTTGCTGTTCGGTCCACTCTTGGGAATTGTGGCGAGTAAAACCTTTTTTCTCGATCCCAATTCTTGCCAAGGCTTCACTAAGTGGATTAATTACTTCCCTGATTAATTCAGACGGACAGCCTTCACCCCAGCAATGATAAGCGCCAGTTTTGGGGTCAATTGTTAGCACTCCCTCTATACATTTAGGGCATTGGTAGCGATTTTTGCCCTGCTTAGAGATTAATCGTTCTGTAAAATTTCTGATGTCAAATCTTTCAAGTGAAGGGTTAAGCATCGCCACACCCCACAGCCGCAATTTCACCCAAAATGAATAATAAAGCTAAATCACCTGTAAACCCTGATTCTTCAAGCACTTCCAGAGTTTCGGTGAGTCTATGTTGGCTAATTAAGAGCTTAATTTTCTTGAAGATGCAGTTCCCACACTTCACTGCCAAACGCCCGCCGGGACACTTGATTAAATTCCCGACTTCATAGCCACAGGATTTACAGAGATTTAAGAGTGGAGTAGAGGTTTGCGAATTATAGTAAAATGTACTATAATTAATTTGGGTGGCTAAACCCTTTACGACTGCACTTGAATTTGATATTATTTTTCTATCTGGCTTTTTCAATAAAGCCTCTGACTTATTTGATCTGACTGGCTTTGACATAGAGCCTCTTTTAAAACACAAAATAAGTGTTCCCATGTTGAACTCATGGGAAAAACTAGAAGCTCTGAGTTTGCACCTCAGAGCTTTTTCGTTTTCAAGTTAATTTTATTGGTTCTTAACCCTGCTTTTTGAAAAATGGTTAAATTCCGTATATTCTGCCATTTTTTTGCTTTTTTTGCAGCTTTTTTTACATCGGTGGGATAAAAAATAGCAGAAGATGGATTAACCATCTATCAATTTCATCAGAATAGCTTCTAATCTCTCTAAAGCGGCATTAGTTGAGCGTTGATTTTCTTCAAAACGCTGTTGATGTAGCTCAAAATTACGGTCAAGCCTAACGATCAGTAAACCAAAAAGTTTTTCCCAAAAAGCGATTCCTATAAAACACTGATGCTATCATCAAACAATCAGTAATATAAAATACTTTTTAATTCCCAGTGTTCTAACCAGTAGATATCATATAGATAACAATTACTTATGATTGGCTGGGTAATAATTTCTTGACGCTAACCGGATGGAATATAAATGCTTTCAACGACTTGATATTTCCTCTGTAGGGCTTGAGATAAAAAAGCTAACATCTGTTTGAGTGTGAAAAGTGTGCGATAAATTAATCGACTACCCTTCCTTTTACGGCTGATTTTGAGCCATAGTAGATTCACCCAGATATTAACTAGAAGAAAGGATATTCCAATGAATAGTAATCTCAAAACTGGATTTTTGTTATTCGTCTTAATTCGACAAATATTTTTCAGACGATAACTAGTTTCAATGCCAAATCTTTTTCGATAATCTTGATAGATATAATTTAAATTTGTTTTGACCTTATAAGCAAGATAAACAAAGTATTGAACTCCATGCTTTTTATGCTTTCCCTTTCTATATTTACAGACAATCCATAAATCAAATGTGACGAAATCATCTTTGTCTCTTGTAATGGTATAGGTAGTTTTATAACTTTTTTTACCCTTGAGAAATTGTTTGATTCCTCCTTTTTTTCCAGTCTTGATAGCAGGCATAAGAAAGGGGATATCTAATGCCTGTAACCATCTAATTACAGGAGTATTAAAAAATCCTCTATCCAAGTAGAGTTTTTTTACATTTATTTTGAGGGGTTCAAGTTCTGCTAATAAATAAGTAATTAAAGCCACACTAGTATCTAATTGGCGAACACCTCTTATTGCCAGAGTTACACGCTTATTATTACTAATAACGTATAAAGTGGCATAGGCGTAAAATGAATTAGTACCAGATTTAGCTTCACTTCGATATATGTAGGGTAATTCTGACGGTGTTGGTTTACCATAATAACAAATTAAATTTAAATCAATCGCTATTTTTAAACACCCCTTTTTTAATCCTAAAGGAATTCGACTTTTTAATGCTTGATTTATTTGCGCTTCTAATTCCTCAAAATTATTAATTTTATTGAGATGATATCTAATATCATTAGCTGTCGGAATATTTTTTAACAATTTAGCTGTGTTTTCAATACTGTCTCCAGTGCTGGCTGCTTTAACCAGAATCTCGAATAAAGTTTGTTGGTCACAGGCTCCTTGCGTTTCAATCGAAAAATTTTCTACTAAACACTGAATAACCTGCGTCTTGGGTTTCTGAGTCGGTTAAAACGAGTTCTTCTGTAGATTCGCCCTGCGTGGCTTTTGTTAGAGATGAAACAGTCAATTTTTTCAACCAATATGCTACACACTACATTCATCATTTCATATTTTGACCCAGTGCAAATTACTATAACTATTTCTTATGTATTTAGTATTTTATATCACATAAATGTCTATCGTATTTTGTTGTTGATGCCTGCTTCGTCTGTAGCAATAGCGTTAGCATTCCGTAAAAATCGCTCTTTGGGAAAAACTTTTTGGTTTACTGTTAAATAAGATTTCATCCCACATTCCGCACCCTTGACTGTCACAAACGGTGATTACGGAGGTAAATTGATGAAAAATGAGTAAAAGAATACATTTATCTATAAAAAAACAAATTTTAGATAGGAAAATTGATTCAGATACATTCTCAATAAGAAGCAATAAAGAATGAGGGTGGTTTCTGGCAGAAAATATAATATAATTTTATTGTTAGTCTATCAAGACTTAATCATAACTTATATCCTTCTAGAAATAAACTTAAAAACAGCATTAAAACTTAAACTCATTAATAAAATCAATGAGTCAAATTGTATAATTAAACTATTAATAATGTTGATAAATCAACTTATATATCTGTAGTAATTACGGCAAGCTTCTGGGAGGAATAGCAGCAATTCTCATTTTGAAAAAAATAAGATAAAATTCTCTTAATTTAAGTGTAAACCCTGTATTAAATTATTCTTTTTTAATAGATAATTATCATCCGACGCTGGAGATAGATAGGGTTTTAAAAATCTTTAAAAATCTAGACATGAAGAATTGATTTCAACTTACCAATCTAGCTGAAATTCTAAGCAAATTTATAGTTTTTTGAATAAATAACTTTCTCCTCCTCTTTCAATATATTGACATTTTTCAACCAGAATTTATTTTTTTAAATGGGACATATTCCCTGAGAATAAATGAGAAAAAATCCGACCAATCTTTAAACCAAATAAATTTTAATAGGCTACGCATATCATTAAAAAAAGAAGTTCGGGTTACTAATAACTCACGAACTTTCTGATAGGTATAATTAACTAAATCTAAAACAGTATGAAATAAAAAAGCTAATAAATTCAAAGACAATAATAACTCACACAAATGATTTTCTCCATGACCAAAGTTATGCTCTAAATTATAACCGTGATTTTTAAGAATGTTATTCCCTTCATTCTCAACTTTCCATCTGCTGCGTGCAGCCTTGACAATTTTTTCAACATTATTTTCAGTGATCTTATGATTAGTAATCCAATTATTTTGGTAGATGATTTTCTGTGTTTTTTCATTAATAACAGTTACTTCGCACCAATTAACTTCGAGACTGGAGTCTTCATCTTTTAAGGGAACTCTAGAAGCATAACGATAACGATAAATTAAATTTTTTCGTCCATCCCATTGTTTGGTTTCAACGGTTGCAACTTCTCCACTTTTTTCTAAGAAGTCTAGCCATTCATATACAGTTTTATGCGACGCTTCCAGACAAACAAAAATAAAATTATAACCTTGTTTTAGAGCTAGTTCACAAATAGGTTGGTGAGAGTACAAGTCGTCCCCTAAAAGAGTTGCAGCATAACCATACTTGTTTTGATGATTCTTGTTTAACCATCTTTTAACCGCTGCATTTTCACAATCTTGTTTTTGATGCCCATCTTGCTTTTTAATAAATTCTGGTTCTAAATTAATTACTTGTTTTTGATTAGGAGAAACTACAATGGGTGTGACACAGCCATGAAAATAAGTTGTAGTTCCATTTCGATGATTACGACAATTACAATGAGGGCAACTAATTTTTTTAGATGAGAAATATTCTGTCCCATCTAAAGCGATTAAAATTTCTTCATCTAAATAGACAAACTTTTTCAAAACTCCATTTTTATTTAACCATTCATAGACTTCTTGAAAAGTCATAAAGATAGTAGCGGCTGGAACTGGATCTAACAAATTTCTTATTTGATTATCACAGGGGATTTTCTTAATTGAAAATAAACTTTCTGCGTTATCTTTTCCTTTATTGCTTTTCATTAATCTTTGATGCTCTAAAAAAGACGCTGACTGCGTAAAAAAGATTGAAAATGCTGCCATCACTGCGTCTTCTACCTGATATTTCGTATTATTTCCAGGTTTTCTTTCATCAGGTAAATCATGTAATTGTTGACGTAAAAATTGCATTAATTCAGGAATTTCTAGTGTCGCTGTCTTTGGAGTCATGTTTGAGTAATTTGATGCACTATCAGATTTTTAACTCACCGATTTTACATCATCTGACAACAATTATAAATTTTTATTTCCCTTGGATTCCCTATTCTAAAACCCGAACGATAAACTGGATTTTCCCCATTCGTTGTCAAGCAATCTCTCTAGTTTATTGAGTATTCATACTTATTTTTCAACCCGACTGTTTTTTTAGCCAGAGGCAATGGCTAAAAAATAGTTACTTTGTACTATATTTTGAATTCCAAAATCGGGGCTAATACTTTATTTTTCTCAAAATGAGAATTGCTGGAGGAATAGGAGAATGTACTTCATTTCTGATGTCAAATTATAAAATTCTCTTTTTCCTTGAAAAGTCACAAGATGAACTGATTGAAAACATTGAAATATCCACCGCATAGTTGGATTGTTTATGGCCTTTCCTAATTGATTTTCTTCTTTGATTTTAGGACTTTTTTCGATAACTTCAATATTTTCTACTTGATGATATTTAAATTCTTTACTTATTTTTGTTAATTCCTTTCTAGCATCAGCCGCACAAGCAAATTTTTCTTGCGATAGGTTTTTTAACTTACTTTGAGTATTAGTCAAAGCTTTTTCTATTCTCTTTGATAATTTCTTTAAGTCAGATTTTTTTCTATCTTGACTTTGTACGATTAACCATCTTTGCTCTATATCTCCATAAGTTATTTTCTTCTCGGCATAAGAATATCCTGCTTTTTCACTTTTAACAAATTCCGATTCTGCTAAACTCATCACTAAGTTTTTTGCTGATTTTATCGTTAAGGGTACTCTGGTTAACCATTTGAGACTCGACATTAACTTGATATTTGATTCTGTATATAATGCGCTATCTGCTACTATCAAACTATCAACTTGTATTCTTTTCTGATATTCAACTGCGATTTCTCCAAATTTTTTAGAATCAACTTCATTCCCTGATACTGCTTTTATATATATTGGTATATCTCCATCTCCTGAACATACTAATTGTGTAATAAATTGTTTTAAATCTGGACGATGATCTCTAGAATAACCGTAAGTCAGCTTTATCGCTTGAGGTGATTGACTCTCTTCATTTTCTTTTTCTAATGAACCTGATTCTTTTGAATCTTCAAATATTACTGATGGTAAACTATTTTCATATTCTCCATGTACATGAAATGATGTTGAATCCAAGTGTGATGATGAGAGTGATATCTGATATATTTCTACTGCATTTAAACTGACGGCTAAAAATACTGTATCTAGTCCTTTTATAAATAATTTATCTAATACTCTCCCCAGCTTGTCATCATTGAGATATTCTGCTTTTACTCCTACACCAATTAAATGTTCACAAGCAATTAATTCAAAGAATTTTGGAAACATATATAACGGCTGTGACATCATACTTAAGCCGTTCAAAATCATCGCCTTTACCACCTGACCTGCACTGACTTTTTCTCCTGGCTCTGAACCTACTAAATTATTAATTATTTCTACAATCCCTATTGAATCTACTATTCCTGCTACTATCCCTAAATGGTCTATCTTCTTCAATTCCAGGTCTTTTGTACTAAACATGGTAACAGAAACTCCATATAAGTATCTGTTACCATGTTCTCATTTTTCTGTTGATTTAAAACGTTTTTTTAGTTTTTTATAGTCATTGAGGATAAAGCTTTCAATGATTCTGGACTAGGTTTTCCATTACAATCACCTCAGAATCAAAATTTCGTACTTAGTCGTTTTATTGACTATATATCTGCTTTAATAGTAATTATTCCTATTTAGCCTCAATAAATTTTAATCACCCCTCACAGGTATTAGTTCTTATGTACTAAATATATCGGTTTTCTTGGGGTGTGACACTTGGGGGTGCGGAATGTGGGATACAACCCATCGTAGGCTAAAACAGTTTATGAGGAATTTTAGGGGCAATTGGGAAAACTTGACTCCTCCCGATCATATAGAAGATAAGCCAGTGGGAATTATGTAAGTATTTTTGTGTCCAGACTATCCCTATCTATAAGAGGATAGGGTAGTGCTGGACACGGGAAATTAAGCTTTGAGCCGCCACTTAGTTGGAAATATAGCCAGATTAGTAAAGTCGAGAATTTGGGAAAATTGGGAGAATCGGCGAGCGCCCATCTGGAAAAATGCACAGAAGCCGCGCTTAAATTTTATTCTATCCGTTGTTTGATGTTGGGAGTCAATAAAGAAAGATAAGCCAGTGAGAATTATCTAAGTATTTTCGTGTCCAGACTATCCCTATCTATAAGAGAATAGGGTAGTGCTGGACACGGGAAATTAAGCTTTGAGCCGCCACTTAGTTGGAAATATAGCCAGATTAGTAAAGTCGAGAATTTGGGAAAATTGGGAGAATCGGCGAGCGCCCATCTGGAAAAATGCACAGAAGCCGCGCTTAAATTTTATTCTATCCGTTGTTTGATGTTGGGAGTCAATAAAGAAAGATAAGCCAGTGAGAATTATCTAAGTATTTTCGTGTCCAGACTATCCCTATCTATAAGAGAATAGGGTAGTGCTGGACACGGGAAATTAAGCTTTGAGCCGCCACTTAGTTGGAAATATAGCCAGATTAGTAAAGTCGAGAATTTGGGAAAATTGGGAAAATTAGCGATAGCGAAGCGCTCCGTAGGAATCGCCCATCTGGAAAAATACACAGAAGTCGCGCTTAAATTTTATTCTACCCGTTGTTTGATGTTGGGAGTCAATAAAGAAAGATAAGCCAGTGGGAATTATGTAAGTATTTTTATGTCCAGTGATATCTCATCTATAACCCACATTCCGCACCCCCAAGTGTCACACCCCAAGAAAACCGATATATTTAGTACATAAGAACTAATACCTGTGAGGGGTGATTAAAATTTATTGAGGCTAAATAGGAATAATTACTATTAAAGCAGATATATAGTCAATAAAACGACTAAGTACGAAATTTTGATTCTGAGGTGATTGTAATGGAAAACCTAGTCCAGAATCATTGAAAGCTTTATCCTCAATGACTATAAAAAACTAAAAAAACGTTTTAAATCAACAGAAAAATGAGAACATGGTAACAGATACTTATATGGAGTTTCTGTTACCATGTTTAGTACAAAAGACCTGGAATTGAAGAAGATAGACCATTTAGGGATAGTAGCAGGAATAGTAGATTCAATAGGGATTGTAGAAATAATTAATAATTTAGTAGGTTCAGAGCCAGGAGAAAAAGTCAGTGCAGGTCAGGTGGTAAAGGCGATGATTTTGAACGGCTTAAGGAATGTGGATTAAATAACTTACAATTCTAAATGTTGTTGTGGTTTAGCAGTATAGTTCCACTGTGGCAAAAAATCATCAAAGAAAATCTCCATTGTTTCTTTAAAACCCTCAGCAACTTTCTTACCGGTTTGGTAGGCTTTATCAATGATGGTCGTAAAAACCTGTAACCCTTTCTGAGTAGTAGCTTTTGCCATCAGTTTAGCTACAGTGTTAACACTGTCGAAAATAACACCTTTACAAGCCCGACTTAGATGTGGAAACAGCCGATGCTCAATCGGATTGTACTTAGATGTATAAGGAGGATAGTGAGCAATGCGAATTTCAATTCCAATTTCATTCACCAAAGCTTGTAATGCTTCTTTGAATACATAGTAACGAGAACTGTTGCTACCACCACCATCACATAACAGTAGTATAGAGGTAGCCAATTGGTAGCGGTTTTTGCCATAATTATTCCACCAATAACGGATTGAATCACAGGCAAATTCGCTGGTGTCATGGCTAGTACCAATTTGTATAAAACCAATGTTATCCTTTAAATCATATAACCCATGTGGAATTGCTATTCCTGTTGCCAAAGATGGAAAGTCGTGGTCTAATACCTTGATTGGAGCATCAGTATAAATACTTCCTTCTCTATATAAATTGCCAATTAACTCTTTTTTTTACTGTCCATACTAATCACTGGGTTACCCTCAGCAAAATACTGGGTTTTAAGGCTTTCAATCTTCTCAAACTGCTCATTACGATTTTCGCTACTTCCACACGCAATCATTTTCACTGCTTTGCGTTTACGAAATTTATGTTCCCAGAGTAATTGGTCTACAACTGTAACACTGATATTTATGCCTTTTTCGGCTAATAAGTCTGCTATTTGTTGACGAGTTAAGTTTGTCCATTTAATATCCTCGTCCATTGGCGAACCTGCTGTGTGTGTTTCTATTACCGTCAGGAATGCTTCATTGATTCCAGGTATCGTTAACAGTGCTTTTTTTCTTCCTCCTCCTGGACGGCGAATTCTTGGACTGCTGGTTTTACTCGGCTGTTCCAGATCCTCCATCCCTCTATTGATTGTTCTGTAGTTACATCCCAACAATTTACTTATGTATCCAATCCCCCCGTACCCAAGCTTTTTTGCTTCAATCGCTGCATACCGCCTACGGTCTTTCTCCGATAGAGATTCATAGTAATCTTGCATCTGCTTTTCTAGCATTGGAGAGTAGATTTCTATCACGATATTGTTCCCTAATACCTACTTCTTTAGTCTACTATACCCCTGTCACAACTTCTGCATTTTATTTAATCCACATTCCTAAGGACTACGCTTTTCCACAGATTCACTAGATAATAAATCATTTAGTTTTTGTATATATTCATCATCAAGCCGACTAATCACTAGAGAAAATAATTTTTGATTAACTAAAGTTCTGATCCGAGCTACCAATCGATCTAAAGTATTAAATCCAGGTAATTCATACCGTTCTTTTACTAATTCACCAATAGCTACATTGATTAAATCAGCAGGATTATCCATTACCTGTGCAGACTTATATATAGATTCAGCGCAAAAGTGTCGAGCATTTTTATCAAATGGATTAACTTTTAGATACTCACGGATAGCTATTCGATGCCGATACATTGTTTTAGAATTTTCGTAACCCAAAACAATTTCATCGGACAATTTTAAACAGGTTCTTACATGATTTAACACCAAGTTAGGTATATCAGAAAGCTTGGGAAAATAACCCAGACGTTGGAATACCTTTAACAAACCTGAGTTCGATGTAAGAAAACCAGCTAAAAATGAGTATTCAAAAGGGTTAGAGGCTTTTCTGGAAAGAGCCTATATTCTCAATAAGCCTTAATTATTGAGAATTAATAGGAAACCAGCCTAGATTTAAGTAAATTTTCATAACAAAATCTAAATTTATATTACGAATACTATTTGAATACAAACTCAAAGTACCTCAGATTAGGGACAATAGAAGAGGTTTAATTAAAGAAAATTAATGATTATAACTCATGGAATTAGAAACTATTTTCTGTGAAATTGATGATTTTTGTACCTATTTTGAGCCAATATTTCAAGCTCAACTTATCCCATCCCAAATAAAAAAAAGAATTAGACCCAGCCGATTATGTCTAAGTGAAATTATGACAATAATTGTGTATTTTCATCGCTCTAGTTACCGCAATTTTAAAGATTATTACCTGAAACATATCTTCAAATATTGCCAAGGTGAATTTCCCAATTTAGTGAGTTATCAAAGATTTGTTGAATTAATGCCAAATGCTTTAATTCCCTTGATGTATTATCTGAATACACGAAAAGGACTCAATACAGGTATAAGTTTTATTGATAGTACCTCTATTCCCATTTGTCATTCTAAAAGAGCCAAGACAAATAAGGTCTTTAAAGATTTAGCTGGCTGGGGGAAAAGTTCTATTTGTTGGTATTTTGGGTTTAAACTTCATTTGATTATTAATGATCAAGGAGAGTTACTTGCGTTTCAAATTACTCCTGGAAATACAGATGACCGAAAACCTGTTCCCACTTTGACTAAGAACTTATTTGGGAAAATATTTGGAGACAAAGGATATATTTCTCAAAAACTCTGGCTTGAACTTTGGTCTAATGGACTCAAATTAATCACTCCTTTCAAGAAAAATATGCGGAATAAGCTCTTGTCCCTGGAGGAGAAATTAATGCTCCGAAAACGCTCTTTAATTGAAACTGTTAATGACCAACTCAAAAATATTTCACAACTTGCTCATTCTCGACATCGAAGTGTTACTAATTTCATGGTTAATGTTGTTGCTGCAATAATAGCTTATACTTGGCAACCTAAAAAACCTTCTTTAAGATTTGATGAAAATGAAATTGAAACCTTACCAGTTTTATTAGCTTAATTACCAATTAAATATCAATATTACCTAATAGTAAATACATTTCAAAAAATTAATTTTTTGAGAACTTTTTGGCGTGGGCTTTAATTCTCAATAACCAATACTTATTGACAGAACTGTTGCTGTTACGTACTTTTAGACTTTTTATTTACATCGAACTCAGGTTTAACAAAATGACTAGGTTTAAAATATTGCTTTGTCCATTGGTAGTATTATAAGCAAAGGCAATTTCAGATTTTGTAGGAGTATAAATTTCTCCTAGTTCTTTAGGAGTGAAATAGCGTTTAAATCTCGGATAAGCAGTACGTTGAATAGATGTCACAAAAGGTTATCAAATAAAAGTTTTAAGGAGGCACAAGGTAGGAGGCAGAAGGAATCCCTATAAATAAATTTAGGTGGCTCAGAACCCTGTAGCAAAATGCAAAAAATATATTTTCTTCCTCCTACATTTTGCCTTTCTTCTGTCAAATAATTTCCGTGAGGTATGGAAATAGAAAATTCAGTAATAACACTATTACTTGGAGTACCCTGCACCACAATTTGGGCAGAATCGATGTTTGAAATCACTGATTGCTTCATCGCATCTATGACAGCGAGTACGTAAAATCCTGCCACAAACTAAACAATACTTGGCACGTTGCATCAGCCATACTGGATCTGGGTTACTACCAGGAGTCCAGCATTGGGGACAAAATTGCTTTTTTTCTACCATAGATACTGGTTGACCACACAACACTGCATCTAGATATTCGACGGGTATTGACAGTGCTGTTGCTAAACCAACTTTAGTTTTTTGATTTAGCCTTTGGGTTTGACCCCGCTCAATCTTACCCATGCTTTGAATGTGAATCCCTGCCAGAATTGCTAATTGTTGCTGGCTGATCTTTATCTCATTGCGTAACCTTTGGATATAATTGTCTAAGGTTTCTCCTGCCTTTGGGGCTTTCTGCTCTGTTAAAATATACATATAAATATATGATTTTAGTAGATAAATAAGTATATATTATTTCTAGAAATTTACAAAAATCTTTCATATAGAGGGGGTTGTAGTTTGTCAATTACTTTAGCTAGATTAGCCAGAGAATTTTTAGACCGTCCAGGTTTGAGCCAAAATACACGGAAGTCTTATGAATTCACATTGATACCTTTACTTAAAGAACATGGATGGTTGTCAGTGGAAATTATTACTCGCCAAACTATGTGTGATTACTTGAATGCTGTAACACATATTCATCACACTACTCATCATCGCCACCAAGCCATAATTCAAGCTCTTTTTAATTTTGCTGTAGAACAAGGCTATTTGAGTAATAATCCGCTCTCTAGTTTAAAAAGACGCAAGCCTGATGCTGATAAAGGAGAACATGGAACTGATGAAATTATTCGTTACCTTTCCGCAGAACAGTTAACGATTTTATACAAACTTGTGGCAACCGATTTCCGAATGAATGCTTTGGTAAGGTTGCTTCATCGTACTGGAGCCAGAATTAGTGAAATATTAGCATTGAACTTAGATAATATTGACCTGAATGCTAAGAAATTCCAGGTCATTGGGAAGGGTAATAAACGACGGTGGTGTTTTTATAGTGATGATGCATCTATTGCTATGCAAAAATATTTTCAAAATGAGAGACATCCTCATTCCAAAGCAGTTTTTACGGCGAAACAACCATTGACAGGAGAAATAACTCGTTTAAGCTATCGCCGATTTCATAAGTGCTGGAGTGATTTAATTGCCCAAAGTCCAATACTTTTGGGAGTTCGGATTCACGATTTACGACATACTTTCGCAACTGAGCGAGTCGGATTGATGGGAATTGAAACCCTTCGTGCATTGATGGGTCATGAGAATATACAAACGACATTGCGTTATCAAAAAGTTACATCATCACGAGCAGAGGAAATCGCACAACTTGCTTTTAATACTCTAGCCAAATACTAGAATGATTTTCTCAAGACTAAACAAGAGCAAGTATATATTTTTCACTTAATAATCTTATTTAAATTATTTAAGGAGAGTATGTATTATACTCTGCCTCAGAAAAATAAGGTTTCCTATTTCTTGATCATAAAACGTTGCATATTGCAAGCATCTTTACAAATCTTTGCATCGTGTCCCATTTTGCGCGTATCCCGGCTAGACCCCTCGTTCTGGCATTGGTTGAAGTGCTGCATTAATAGGTACATACTTACAATAACAAATCACAATCATATCAAATCCCATACTGGCAATATCAGGAGTATAGGTTTCAACACTGGTTACTTCCCAATCACTTAAACGATGATGGGTTTTGGCTTCTGGGTATTCGGCATCAACAAACTGCTCAACTTTAATAAATTCTGGGGGACGATAACCAACTTCGGGTAGTGGTGTATCTGAACAATCATAGTGTTCACCTAGAGTTTTGGTTAAAGAACCCGTGTGAGCATATTTTCTGTCTTGCCAACCTGGTTGACGTTTATCAGCACGAAACACAATCCATCTACGCATCATCACAACATTCCTCATGTGATTTATTTTGCTCCTGGGGTTTTGGCATATTCTCTTTTATTCAACTTTCTTGTTAGGATTATTTTTGATTGTTTCAGTGATCGCCTCCCATATATCTTTGATTTCATCTTTACTATTGAGATTAAATTGATAGACAGTGTTCGCGTGGACTTGAGAATTTCCCATTGTTACAGAGCAACTATTATCGTCTTTGATAGGAAATAATTTCTTTACCAACTTAGCTTTTTCATCTATCGTCAAATGCGTCAAATGTTCAGTAGCCATTTCCAAAAATTCTAACTTTTCTTCAGCACTTAACTTATCGTAATGATTTCTGTCCATTGGGATTCCCTGGTAATAACTGCTATAATTATCCTATATTTTATGTGACATACTCCACACACTCCCTTTCAGGTTTTTGGGATTTTCCTCTAAGAAAATTTTGACAGTAGCATGGAACAAAGGAAATGTGGGAGCAACCTTTCCAACATTCTTAGAGGAAACCCAAAAGTAATTATGTAGAGTAAGTGTAATCACTGAAGGATTTTCTTAGAGGAAACCGCAAAACTCTAATTTTTCACTTTCTAAAACTTTTCAAACATCCTCTTAAACTTTTTGTCCTGCTTTGATTTGATTTTTTGAGTCCGTCACTGGTTGGTGGTTTTGAACTTGTTGTGCTATCTAATCCCAGTCGCCTCTCTAGCTCTGCTATTTTTTCCCGCAGTGCTTTCACCTCTTGCTCCAGCCTTTCTATTTTTTGATCTTTTTCTTCTGGACTCATGCTTGAACTCTACCATCTTTTTTCCCTTATGGGAATATCCCTGGTTTTCCTACCTGGGCAGTTACTTTTTTTCTTTTCTTTGTGAGAAATCCGGGTTAGGATATCGAACATGGGCAGTGCGCGAGTTTTTGAGTTGTTGTTTTGGAAAACTATAACTTTACTACATCAGCCCTTTTTTCATACTCTTTTTTTGGCTAAAGTATTGCAAATCATGACAAAGATTCTGGTAATTTATTATTCTCAGTCAGGTTCTGTTTGGCAAGCGGCTCAATCATTACTGAGTCCTCTCGAATCTCTTTCTGATATTGAGATTACTTGGCAAAAGATTAGCCCCGAAGTAGATTATAGTTATCCTTGGAAATTATATCAATTTTTTGATGTTTTTCCCGAGTGTATCAATCAAGAAGTCTCAGCAATTAAAACGCCAAACTTTGATCCAAATGAGCAATTTGACTTGGTGGTTTTGGCTTACCAGGTGTGGTATTTAGCTCCATCATTGCCAATCCAGGGATTCTTAAAATCAGAATATGCTAAGGTATTGAAGAATACTAAAATCATCACTTTAATTTGCTGTCGTAATATGTGGCATTCTGCTTCGGAAATCATGAAAAATATGATTAAAGATGTAGGGGGTATCCATATTGATAATATAGTGGTAACTCACCAAGGTTCCCCCTTAATTACTTTTATCACTACCCCTAGAATGGTACTAACAGGAAAAAAAGACTCTTTAATGGGAGTGTTCCCACCAGGAGGTTTTCGGGATGAAGAAATTGATTCACTGTCACGTTTTGGGGAAGTAATTGCCAAAAACATCAATAACTTGGGTAATTCATCTTTACTCAAAAAACTTGAGCCTGTTTCAGTCAATCAACGTTATATCATTCCCGAACAGATTGGACGAATTCTCTATCGGCCTTGGGCAAAACTTGCTCGTTTGTTTGGAGAACGAGGAAGTTGGACGAGAATACCAATTATTATCCTATTTGCTTTACAGCTTGTAATTTTAATTCCGGTCGTTTTATTTATTTCGGGGCTGATTTACCTAATTTTTGGTTTTTTACTTCAAAATAAACTGGATAGCTATGCTCAGACTCTTAAATCTACGGCTAGTGAGGGTTAAGGCATATAGTTAAAACTGGAGTTTAGACTAAGCCATGCAAAAAGACCCAAGATATCTGATCTGACAGGTGTAGTAGTGTGTTAATTCTGTGTATTTTTGGAGGGATTGTCCGGAAAATTATTGGTGTTACCGCAATTTACACCGAAAACATCTGTTCCAGGCACTTTCTCATAAAAATATGGCGACATATTTTGTGCATGAAGTCTTATAGGATAAGGGATTCAGAATTAACACACTACAGGTGTAGGTTTTTTACAACTAGCACGATTGGGGATAATAAAAACTATCAACAGGAGTAGGAGGAAAAGAACTCCAACGTTTACAAACTTTGTTAACGCCCATCTCCCTCGAAAAAAAATCGCTCTCCTTATAGTTGCAAATAATCCTGGTTTGAAAGTGTCTTGATTGCAAGTTTTAGTAATTAGCATTGCAGGTCGCTACATTCTACATTTAGGCATGGGAATTTTCAAATATTCCCTGAAAGTATTGACCATGAAACCCAAAAGGAATATGATGAGGGACTTTAGTTCTGGCAATTTCTACAAAAGAATGACCATCCAGTATTAACAAAAAGGAATTGCTTTGGTTTCCATCTAAAACCAGAGAAAGAACAATCCCCTCATCTTCTTGTTCACTATTTGGTTGAGGAACAAAAATAGGTTCGCCTGGATAACAGCCTTCTTCATACCATCTGGATACTTTCTGCTTGATAATATCTATTTTTAAGAGTTGATTGAAAAAATCATTATGTCGCTCTTGAGCGAAACCGACACCATAAACAAACTGATACTTTTTACTCTGACATTTTTCTGAATTGATTTGAGGAAATTCTAAGAATTGCTCCGATAACAATTCATAGTTAACTAATTTGGATGATAAGGCTATTTTATAGCGTCTTAATTCAGGTTTTGATAGTTTACATTCTTGTGTATTTCTGAGATTACTTAAGTAATAGTCATTGATTACATGGCTTGGATAAGCACATAAATCAAGAATTATTTCATCTTGATTCTCGAAAGCGTTGACTTGATTTAAGGCAAAACAAGCTTCTGTTTCATAAATACCAATTAATTCGCTTTTTTTTCGATTAATAACTAAAAAACGAGTCATTTTTTCAGGTTTCCAGTTAAAGTTATCAATAAAGGGTTTTCCCTTCAACTTTTGTGAAATCAAATTCATGGGATTCGTAAGCAAAGGAAATTCCGGTAAAATTATATAATTTTCGGTTAAAGCAAAACTTTGTATATAAGCTGGTTCAGCAACAGGAATTGATGTAATTAGTTGCCTTGTGGTTTCTCCAAAAAAAAGCCGATATATATTGTAGGTACTGTTTTGAGAAATATCTGTGGTAAAATTAATTATTTCTTGCTTCTCAAAATCTCGCTGCGGGTGTCCTGTTGTTAATAAACCGGGTATGTTATCTGTATAGTCAAATTTTCCTAACGTCTCTAAAGTATATGGGTCAAATTCTATCAGATTAGCACTTCCAGTAATTGCAAGAAAATGCCCGGCTATTTGGGCTATATTTAGGTTATTATTGTCACTGATTTCTAGATTTAAAAGCGAACCAACATTCTGCCAAATCGAGCGATTTATAGAAGTAGCAAATTCATCTACACAAATCTTACCAGCTTTTAGATTTTTCCGATAAGTTTCGCTCCGTAAAAAACGATTACGATAAGATACTTTTCCTTCTTTAAAAGTAAATTTATGTAGCATTGCCAAACCATCAAAAAGATGACGATATTGTTGATTGCCTACTTCAAATTTACTCGGTCCGTTACGGAATAAGCTTCCATTAAGCCAAAGCGGAATTTCACCTTGGATCGATAACTGCTCTAATGTTATTTCTTGCTCTAAGGTCGTCAAGCCTAGCTGAAAGTTATTGCTTTTTAACATAATTTTCCCAAAAAATCTGATTAATATAAATGGATTTAGCAATACCTTAGCCAAAAAAAGAGTATGAAAAGAGGGCTGATGTAGTAGAGTTATAGTCTTCCAAAACAAAAACTCAAAAACCACAACCAGCTCATGTTCGATATCCTAACACTCTTGCAATGCCTGCTACCAGCAAATTTAAGTGACGACAATACGGCAGTTGAACCAGATCATCATGGCCATGTTAGCCATGAGCGGGCGAGTCACAATGTTAGAAATCTCTCGTTGGGCAGGTGTGGGTGGTAGTTATCGGACGGTGATGAGATTCTATCAGACGGTCATACCGTGGGCAACAGTGTTCTGGGTATTTTTTCGTCGGCATCTGTTTTCTCCAAATGATGTTTATCTGTTGGCAGGAGATGAGGTAGTAATAAGCAAAGCCGGGAAAAAACATATGGATTAGATAGGTTCTTTTCCAGTCTAATAAGCAAACCTATATCCAGTAAACCAAAAAGTTTTTCCCAAAAAGCGATTCCTATAAAACACTGATGCTATCATCAAACAATCAGTAATATAAAATACTTTTTAATTCCCAGTGTTCTAACCAGTAGATATCATATAGATAACAATTAGGTATTGAGCCGAGATACGTGTAAAAACCTGCAAGATGGTCTGGAAACGCTTACTGTGTCTACATTTCAAAGATTTCTGGAGGGAGATTAATCGCCGCCTCCAAAGGTTGAGGAATATTATGTAAATTCACCACATAATCACCGTATCTTTTGATATGTCTTGTAATATAAGGACTCAAAGCAGCAAGGTATCGCATAGGAATCACCTCACCCTGTGACATCAACGTTTGAATCGCCAACGACATATCCACCGTATTTTGCAAAATCACCGCACTGGCCACCAAATCCAGATACTTTAACCGCTTTTCCTGCTCAATTGGATCATTCTCAGTAATCATCCCTTGCTTACCAAAAAATACCCAATCCAGAAAACCATTGTACATCTCCACAACATTTGTTACCGCCGTAATTTCCCGTCTCAACGTAACATTAGAAATATAATCCAGCAGAAACATAGTCCGTACCACCTTACCCAACTCTTGAAAAGCTTGATAAAGACGATTTTTCCGACTGTAGCTCCCTAACTTACGTAACAGCGTCGAAGGCATCACCTTACCAGCCTTAATTGACAGTACCACCCGCATCATGTCATACCAATGAGTCTGAATTAAACTCCAATTGACAACACCCTTAAACAGCGGTTCAATATGCTGATAGCTCACATCCGTACCAGGACGCACAAAACTAAGATCCTGCCAATTACGGATACGTGGCATCAACTTAATACCCAGAAGATAGGAAATAGCAAACACAGGTCCAGATTGACCTTGAGTATCTGCGTGTAACGTATCCGGCTGAATATCCGAAAGATTTTTCAACAACCCATCCAAAATATAAACCGCTTCCCAAACCCCACAAGTAATGAAGTGAGTAAACAAAGCAATGTATTTATCAGAAACATGATGATAGGCAATACCACCATAGCCACCGTAACGGATATGATACTCACTGTGTAAATTATTTTCGTATATCTCAAACTTACTACCATCCGCTGCCGCCTTTTTCCCCGTCCCCCAACAAGAAGGTAAGCTGAAACGGTTATAAGCATTAATAATATCCCGAATTGCCGCTTCAATCTTGGCAGCACTAACATGGCGACGGTTAGTATAAGAAATTTCATGGGCAGTCACCATACCCCCCGAATGACGAGCCATTTGATTAGGTCCAAGATTGCAACCATAACCAAAAGTAGTAAAAATATAACGTTCCCCAGGGTCAGATATTTTGGCTTCACTTCCCGACATTAAACCAAAATGTCTAGTCCAATTCAACCAATGCTCAACATTGCATAATATGTCTAAAATACTCCGTTCCGGCATCAGCGCCCGGATTTTCGACTCCAATAAATCCACCTCTGGAGGTTGGGTAAATGATGGCGGTTTCTTTAATACAGGATTGCCTTCCTTATTAATTGTAAATTGTTTATCGACAGCACAAATATTATCTACTTTCTCAGCGACTTGTGTTAAACATAAGCGTAAATGTTCGACAAAATCCGTTGGATTAGCCGGAAAACCAATTAAGTCACAGTAATCTTTTATTAATGGTTCACACTCAACAGGACTTAATAATTGTTCGCGGAAATCCGCGTAGCTCTCCGACCCCACAACACAGGCATCTCCCGTTTTAAATTCAGTCGCCAAATTGTAAAAGATGCAAATTTCTAATTGCTGACGTACCAAAACCTCGGTGTCATCAATTTCGGCGACAACTAGCGCCCGCCAGTTATTACTAATAAAACCCAAATCAATATCAAAAGGTAAATATTTAGAGCGTTTGTGTTCATGATCTAACACAAATTGCAAAGCTTCAATCACTGATTCATCCGCAGAAGTAGAAAGAATATCTAGAGAACGCACTAAACTAAACAGTGCTTTGCGGTTGGCAGCATAAAACCGCCACATTAATGGTAAATAGTTATTGGTATTGTACGCCGCAATTTCATCTAATTTTTGCATCAGCAATTCTGCCCCACCATGTTCATCCAAAATTAACTGCACCTGTTCTCCAAATACAGCATTATCCTGGGTTTCCTTGGCTTGTTTGGATGCTTGCAATACTTGTCCCAATGTCGCTAACAACTCTGATGTTTCTGTCAGATGTTTATCCCGGAGTTCCTGCAATCGCAGTTTGGCATTATTTTGAATTTTCAGGATACGTTTAATAAACATCTCAACCAGATAATCACGAGTTTTTACCTGTGCTTCGTATAATAGACATAATAGCAATGTCCGCCGTTTGGGTAAATTAATATCTTGAAATTCCGTGATATCTAAAGTTCTAGCATAAGCGGCAAAATGTCTAACTTTGGTAGGAGTAATATTTTGTAGTAATCGCTTGGCATCTCCAAAAGTCATGAGCATATCAAACTTGTTTTGCAGGAGTTTCATCCCATTTAGTTTGGCACTTTTAGGTGGCGATTTTAATAAATTCAGGGTGGCATTTTCATCATCATCCTCATTGTCTATCACCACGAGTAATTGGTCTAAATAAGTTTGTTCGATAGTTGAAAGTCCTTGAGAACAAAGTGCAAATAACTGATTATTGACCATTGACCGAATATGGCGAATTAATCGGTCAAGGGTGCTAAATGCTGGTAATTCGTATCGTTCTTTCACTAATTCCTCAATTGCCACATTGATTAAATCAGCAGGGTGGTCTTTAATTTGGGCTGCTTCTGCAACTAATGTGGCTATTAATCTTTGACCAGTTTTATCATATTGTTTGACCCCTAAATATTCCCGAATAATATTTTTATAGGTATGACGTTGGCGTTCGGAGGGTATTGCTTTTACTGAGTCTTGTAACTTTAAACACGACCGTAAATGTTTAATTACTGCAATTGGGATCTGTTCAGGATGAGGGAAATATCCCAGACGTTGAAAGGATTTGAGCATCACCATTAACCGTAGTAATCCTTCATGGTTCTTGGTTTTAGACTTAACAAACTTGATTTCTGTGGGTGTCGGAGTATAAAGTTCTGCCAGTTCTTTGGGGTCAGGAAATTGTTTAAATTTGGGGTAAGCGGTACGGTCAATTGAAGCCATTCAAGTAATATTTATAACATAAAATTTAAGTTAGCCCAGAAAATGCTTTTATCCCTCACTCCTCTACCAAAGAGTATTTTATATTCTTTTGGGTAGAAATTGACAATGCCCATAAAAATGTTGTTTTTTAGCTCAAAAAGTTGTCAATAATTATGAATGTTATGGTGACTCAGTTCAGCTTTGTAGTTCTGGATTAATCAGCATATTTAAGGCGTGACGGGCGGCTGATTCAGCTTTTTGGGAGGTAACTTTCTGGTAGCGTAATGTGGTTTGAATGCTTTCATGTCCCATGAGTGAGCGTAATTCT
Organism: Anabaena sp. 54; assembly: GCF_017355725.1. Classification (NCBI taxonomy): domain Bacteria; kingdom Bacillati; phylum Cyanobacteriota; class Cyanophyceae; order Nostocales; family Nostocaceae; genus Anabaena; species Anabaena sp. 54. The sequence continues at coordinate 19,662 of NZ_JAAVWA010000038.1, read as the reverse complement.
TCTATGCTGATTAATCCTACTCGTTCTGTAGCATAAGTATGGCGTAAATCATGAATACGTACCCCGGTTAATTCGGGATTTGTGCTGGTAATTTCTCGCCAATAATCATGCAATGTATGATAGCTAATTCTACTGACTTTGAGGGTAACTGGATGTTGTGCTGTGAACAGTGCGTTGATGTTTTGATGTCGTGTGTGTTGGAAATATTTATTTAGTGATTGGGCGGCATCATTGCTATAAAAACACCACCGTTGTTTGTTGCCTTTTCCCAATACCTGAAATTTCTGATTTTTGATATCTATGTCTGATAAATTCAGGGCTAAAAGCTCTCCTATTCTGCATCCTGTGCGATGCAATAGATGAATTATTGCTGACAGCCGCAGGTTATCTTTGGTTGCTGTATAGAGGATATTTAGCTGGTCTGATGTTAGATATCTTATAGGAGTATCACTTTTATGTTCACCTTTTTCTCGTTGTGGGGAACGCTGTTTTAATCCGTGAATTGGGTTGATTTTTATATAATCTTGTTGGACGGCGAAGTTAAATAGACTTTGTAGCAGAAGTGTTGAATGTTAGGAAAAGATTAAAAAAAAGTACCATAATTTGATACAATCTAAAAAAATCTAGATAAAGAATTATCAAATTATGCGCTTAAAGAATTTCCCAGAAGTGGTCAAAACAATATTGAAACCATTGCCCAAAAAAGATTATCCAGTTCTGGACACATTTTCATTTGTATCAGTGTGGTTACAGTATGTCATGGATAAAAGTATAGTGAGTATGAGAGATTTATTTCAAAGACTAAATAATCAAGGGATAGATTTAAAAATATCAAATTTTTCCAAGGCAAGTAAAAAGAGAGATACTCAAGTATTTTTGGAGATAATAACTGAATTAAACAATCAACTGAGAAAGAAAAAAGGAAAGGAAGAAACCCAAGCATTATTTCCTATAGATTCAACAATTATTACATTAACAAGTAAATTATTATGGAGTCAAGGATATCATCAAGTAAAACTATTTTGTGGGTTAGATAGTTTGACATCAGAAGTTGGTGGAATGGTGATTCATTTTGGGCAAGGACATGACCATAAATATGGACAAGAAACAGTAGAAGCAATTCCGTCAAAAGGAGTAGGGATAATGGATAGAGGATTTGCATCCTCCGAAAGAATATCTGAATTAAAACAACAAAAAAATAAAGCTTTTGTCTTAAGAATTAAAAATAATGTCACTTTAGAAATGCTAGAAAATGGTAATTGTAAAGTTGGCAAAGATGAAAGAGAAGTGGAAATTAGAGTAGTAGCATTTTGTGATATAGAAACTAAGAGTGAATTTCGTTTAGCAACAAACTTATTAAATGAAGGAGAAGAGCAAGTTAGTAATCAAGAGATTATGGAAATTTACATACAAAGATGGCAAATTGAATTGTTATGGAAATTCTTAAAAATGCACCTCAAGTTAGACAGACTTATGACAAAGAATGAGAATGGAATTAGAATTCAGATAATGTGCTGTTTAATCGCTTATTTGATATTGCAACTAATAGAAATACCGCAAGAATTTGGCAAAACTTTATTAGATAAGCTCCGTTATCTTCAGTCCTATATGTGTCAGGAAATAAGTTATGTTCATTGGTTTAGAAAACTTATTTGGATAAGATGAAAAATAGCACTTATAGGCTAAGTTTATTTCAATATGTAAAGTTTTATTACGCTATTCAACATTTCTGACTTTGTAGTATTGCTTGATGCTTGTGGTGGGTTGTGTATTTTAAATGTGAGAGGCTATCTAGATACTCTACTAATGTTTGCTTACTGATTATTTCGATTGGCCAACTTCCATACTCTGCCAGGAAGTTTAAGAGGGTTAGTTCGTAGGTTTTTATGGTACTGGGTGCTAGTCCAGTCCGTTCTAAAAATTTGACGGCAACGGTGGCTAATGTGACAGCTTGCTTCACGGAAATTTGTGTGTTTTTAGCAAGGTTATTTATTCCTAAATTATATATGTTTTAGGGAGAAATATTGGCAGCGTTTTATGGATACTTTTAAAACTCCCAAACCCGGAGAATCTCTGTCCGACTATGTTTTGCGGATGAGAAAGGAACTCAATTTAACTCAGTTTGAGGTGGCGAATGCGGCTGGTGTTCATTCTCGTTCTGTGGGGAAGATTGAACGGGGATTGACAAGGAAACTCAGCCATAAAACTCTCAGCGGTCTTGCTTTGGCTTTCTCTGTGCCTGTTGAGTATTTGCAGGCTGTTGTCAGGGGAGAAGAGGTTCTGGCAATGGCAGCGATTAAGTTTTGCCCCCAATGTTGGAATCCTGGTGGTGTTGTGGATTTAATGTGGGGTAATGTTAGGGCTAGGTTTTGTTATCTATGCGGTACGCAATTACGGTCTAGTTGTGCCAATTGTGGTGAGTTGGTGGTGTCGTTGAGGTATAAGTTTTGTCCTCTGTGTGGAAAACCTTATAAGGATGGGGGTGAAAATTGATGAAAGCTAGACACAGTAAGCGTTTCCAGACCATCTTGCAGGTTTTTACACGTATCTCGGCTCAATACCAAGTTCTGCTAATAAATAAGTAATTAAAGCCACACTAGTATCTAATTGGCGAACACCTCTTATTGCCAGAGTTACACGCTTATTATTACTAATAACGTATAAAGTGGCATAGGCGTAAAATGAATTAGTACCAGATTTAGCTTCACTTCGATATATGTAGGGTAATTCTGACGGTGTTGGTTTACCATAATAACAAATTAAATTTAAATCAATCGCTATTTTTAAACACCCCTTTTTTAATCCTAAAGGAATTCGACTTTTTAATGCTTGATTTATTTGCGCTTCTAATTCCTCAAAATTATTAATTTTATTGAGATGATATCTAATATCATTAGCTGTCGGAATATTTTTTAACAATTTAGCTGTGTTTTCAATACTGTCTCCAGTGCTGGCTGCTTTAACCAGAATCTCGAATAAAGTTTGTTGGTCACAGGCTCCTTGCGTTTCAATCGAAAAATTTTCTACTAAACACTGAATAACCTGCGTCTTGGGTTTCTGAGTCGGTTAAAACGAGTTCTTCTGTAGATTCGCCCTGCGTGGCTTTTGTTAGAGATGAAACAGTCAATTTTTTCAACCAATATGCTACACACTACATTCATCATTTCATATTTTGACCCAGTGCAAATTACTATAACTATTTCTTATGTATTTAGTATTTTATATCACATAAATGTCTATCGTATTTTGTTGTTGATGCCTGCTTCGTCTGTAGCAATAGCGTTAGCATTCCGTAAAAATCGCTCTTTGGGAAAAACTTTTTGGTTTACTGATATCTGGACTATCTTTTTCAGGGTAAGCGCATCTCAAACGCTATTGACAAAAGGGTTCAGAGGTATCATGATGTTGGGATAGACAAGCGGCAAGAACAGTGAGCATATAGTTATTGTCCATTGCGGCTCGATGTGATTTTTGGCGATTGCTGCGTTTTAAAATAAAGGTTTCAAATTTTGTGTTGCCGAAAGTGACTAAAAAGGGTTATTTTATCTTAAGTCTACCATCTTCCATATCTAAGATACGATTTGCAATATCTAAAATACGATTATCATGAGTGACTAACAAAATTGTACATCCTTGTTCTTTAGCTAATTTTTGCATCAGTTCAACTATCTCTCGACCAGTATGACTATCTAAGGAAGCTGTAGGCTCATCCGCTAACACTAATTTGGGATTACTCACCAGTGATCTAGCAATTGCTACTCTTTGTTTTTGTCCACCGGAGAGATCCCGTGGATAATAGTTAATTCGATGTTCTAAACCTACTTCTTTTAACATCATTTCAGCTTTAGCTTTAGCTTGTACATTCGTCAAATGGTCATGAAGTTCGACAGACATTTGTACGTTTTCTCTTGCCGTCATAAATTCTAACAAATTATGAGCTTGAAAAATATAGCCTACTTGTCGTCTTACCTTGACCATCTTTTCTTCATTTGCTCGGTATAATTCTTGTCCTAAAGTTTGTAAACTCCCTTGTTGGATCGACCTTAATCCGCCAATTAAAGAAATTAGGGTTGTTTTCCCAGATCCTGATTGCCCAGTCAGAATAATAATCTCTCCCGCTTTTATTTCTAAGTTAATATCAAATAAAACTTGCTTACGTAATGAACCTTTCCCATAATAATGATTCAAATAATTAATGATTACAGTTGCTTCTTTTGACATCAGTTTACCCCGACATTTAATTTAACTAAAATATATCTGCTGGATCTGCGTCCTGTAGTTTTCTAACAGCAATTGCCCCAGAACTAAAACAGATGAGAATAGTTAAAAATAGAACCGTTAAAGCTCTCGTTGTTTCCATTGTTATGGGCAGTCTAGTTGCTTGTTGTGCGGCTTGATACATACTTAGTGTGATTAAAAAACCTGGTATATAACCAAGAATTGCTAAAATCAGAGCTTCTTGGAAAATAACTGTCAGAAGATATTTATGTTTATAACCCATAGCTTTCAGGGTTGCATATTCTGCTAAATGCTCTGAGACGTTACTATAAAGAATTTGATAAACAATAATAATTCCAACAATAGTACCTAAAATCACCCCAAAAGTAAAGACAAAACCAATGGGAGTTGTTGTATTCCAATATTCTTTTTCAAAGTCCATCAATTCTTGACGATTCATTACTCTGATGTCGGGAGGTAAATAATCCTTGAGCTTCCGAATAACTTGTTCGGGATTATAACCGGGATGTAATTGAATAATTCCTAGATTAATAAATCCTTTTTTTCGTTGGATAAAAATTCTCAAGAAATTCAAATCACTGGTAATTAAATTACCATCAGAACCAAAAGATGTTCCTATTTCAAACAATCCTCCTACAGTAATTTTACGATTATTTGGACCCCGATCTCCAATTTCAGTTTCTACCTTTCCTTGTTGATTAAATAACTCAACAATTGGACCAAATTCTGTCCGAGATTTCGCATCAAATAGAACCATATCTGGTTCTTTAAGCTTATCTAAATTATTATTAAAACCAGACAAATTAAAGACATTTTTATTTAATTCAAAGCCAATTACATAAATATTACGCCAGTAGTTTCTGGTTTGAGGATTTTTCCATTGGGCAAATCCTAAATAGATAGGAATAACATTTTTTACTTCAGGAAAGGCTAGAGTTTGATCTAAACGACGTTCCGAAAAATTTTCCATCGCAATTAAAGCTGTTGAACGAGGACTCAATAAAAAGATATCCGCTTCTAGTTTACTATAAAAAGCTACCGCACTATCAAACAATGCTACTCTAAGACCAAGCTGCATAAAAATCAAGACTACGGCAAAGCTAATCCCTCCAATTGCCACCATTAAGCGGATTTTTTCATGTTTTAATTGTAACCAAGCCGTTGATATTTTAAAAATCATTCTGTGGAGTTTTCTTGAACGTATTGATCAGAACTTTAACTTGTAAATTCGTTAAATTAGCAACTTGTTGACTAGAATTTGAATCAAGGTGAATTTTAACTTCGACTACACGCGCATCAATATCAGCAACTGGATCTGTTCCTAAAATATCTTTTTTACCAATCGCCAAACCAATTTCTGCTACTGTCCCTTTTAATTTTCCAGGGAAACCTTGGCTGATAATGGTAGCTTCCTGACCAAGTTTTACGCGATGAATATCAGTTTCATAAACTTCTGTGTTAACATACATTTGTTTTGTTCGTCCCAGTTCGACAATGCCTTTATTGCTGATCAATTCTCCTGGCCTAGTCCTGATTTTCAGAACTTGTCCAATGAGAGGAGACTTAACATAGGATAGATCAAGTTCTGCCCTAGCTTGTTTCAATGATGCTTCGGCAGATTTGAGTTCAGCTTCTGCTAAAGATATATCCACTGGACGAATTTCCTCAATTTTTTCTAAGGTTGCTTTTGCTTCTGTTTGCTTTTCAGCTAAGGTTATTTTTGTACGTTTAAGATTGGCTTGGGCTTCATTGATTTGTTCTTGACGGGTTAGCATAATTTCCGTTAGGTTAATTTCAGCCTCAATAACCCGCTTGACTGCTGTTTTGTCAGCTAAACAGATTATATCTCTTTGGGAAGTGGTTACTGCACCATCTTGATAAAGAACTTGATACCGCCTACATTCAGTTTTGGCATTATCCATCTCAGCTCTTAGACGTTCAATTTCTGCCTGTTTAGCCTCTTTTTCTCCTTTTAACTGAGCTTTCAACCTTTCAATCGTAGCCTCTTGTGCGAGAATCTGTCCTTCTAGTTCAGCCTGCAAGTTTTTAATTGTTGCCTTCTGAGCTTTGATTTCTCCTTGTTTAGCTCCTGTCTGAATCTGTCTAAGTTTTGCTTCGGCAACTAGGACTTGAGCCTCTGCTTTTTGTACTGCTGCTGCTAGACGAGGAAGACTGTCAAGAGTGGCGATAACTTGACCAGTTTCTACGTTATCTCCTTCTTTAACTAGCAATTTTTCTACTCTAGCACCTTCAGCGAAAGCAGGAGCAGATAAACTAACTACTTCACCTTGAGGTTCTAAAATCCCTAAAGCCGAAACAGATGGTGGTACTTTAGCCGAATCAGAAGTTGCCAGTGTCGAATATGATATATCTAATTTACCTTTAGTTTTTAAGAGCATAAAACGATAAACTATTCCCATACTTATAGCAGTCAATAGGATGATTGTTAGCCCTAATGACCACCGTTTTTTTGATTGAGTTAAAATTTTTAACTTCATCTAAATACAAAATTGAGTTTTTAAGTTAGAGTTAAGATAAATCCTAACAGAGGAATCAGATCAAAGTAGAAAATTATAGCTACATTTAACAAACACACATCCTTATAAGGCTTCAATTCGCTCTTTATGAGACTAACTAAAATGATCTTGAACAAAACAACTTAAGATTGAACCTTTGAGTTGGAAAGGGAAACACCTTGAATATCTGTATCTCTACCATAGTATTTTTGACTTAAAGCCCGAAAAACAGCCACCAAATATCCATTGATAACAATATAGGGTTGCTCATTCTTAGTAACAGTAAATACTTCGGGTAAATAGCGATAATGTAAATAGGGATAACGATGATGAACTTGATGGTAATTGCTATTGCTCCATAGCCAATCCATCACAGGATTACCTAAGATCATCCAACTATCAACTTTCAATTCGGATTTGCTATTATTTACAGTTTGAGCGGGGATTCCATGGTGTTCGCAAACATTACGAACCATAAAAACAAAAGGAAGGAATACTAGCAAAGGAAAAACTGTATAAGTAAGGGAAAGATGGGTTAAGGGAACTAGATAAAAATAAAAGATAAATATCCAAGATATAAAACCGACATCTTTTAAGCCTTGACCGCGTATTTTTTGATTGTTACTTAACAAGTATTCACCAACTGTTTTATAGTGAATCCCTAAGCCAATAAGTGGACCAATTGTTAAAGCAAAGAAAGCAGAGTGATTATTAACTGGTTCTTCAGGATCTTTACCCGGTATATGGGTATAACTATGGTGGGTTAAATGAAACTCCTTGAAAGAGTAAAAGGGAATTAACAAAAAGGATATAAAAATACCGCCACAAAAGTCATTCCAAAGGGGATTCTTAAATAATCCTTTATGAGCAGCTTCATGACCCAGTATACCTAATCCCATGGCGAGAACAGCATTGATTATTGCTAAACCCAAAATCCAAGTCCACTTTAAGAAAAGATGCAATTCGTCAGAACTATTAGGTAGACTTGAAAATCGACTGTCAATGAAATTTACTCCCCACTGGCTTAACCAAAACCCTCCTAAAATTAGAGCGAATAAAGTTAAGGATTTGAACAGATTCATTTTTTTAGGTATAACCTGTTCTGTATATTTAGGAATTGTGTATGTTGTCGTCATAAGTTAATATCCAAGTCAGAAAAAATCAAACAATATTAAAGAACAATCATTGGATTTTAGTGAGCTACTTCAGACAGTAATTCATCATTTTGATTGAAGAATGGCTTAATCTTTTCTAAATCACTATGATATTTCTATGGAACAGACTGAAAGACAAAATAAGGATGTTTCTTACAGGTTGCTTCAAAGATTTTTAGGAGATAATGATGAGATAAATTGGGATAGCGATCTTATTCAGGAGTGAGTTTAATCATCAAATCACTCCTGACGATATTTGGCTATATCTAAGCAGAAGGTTGAATGATGAAAGGTTCAATTTCTTCAGGTTTAGAATAGTATTTCAATTTAGAGTTGTACAACAAACAACGCCAATATCCTTTCGCTACCGCATAGGGTTGTTCATGCTTAGTAACTTCATAAATTTGAGGTAAATAATGGTGTGATAGATAAGGATAACGATGATGTACTTGTTGATAATTGATGTGACTCCACCACCAATTCATTAAAGGATTTGTTAATACTACCCAGCTATCAACTTGATACTTGTTATATGTCGGGTCTTGTATTTCTTCATCTGTTGAGACAATTGGTTCGGAATTTTTTAGCTCCGCAGGCGAAAGGGCAGGTACAAAGGCATAATGATCACATAATGATCGATAAGAATAAACCAAAGGAACGAATAACAATGTAGGGACAAATGTGTACCAAAGAGACATCCCTAAAAAAGGTAAAAGGTAGAGATAGAAAGCTAAGGAAAATCCAATAAAACCTAAATCTTTTAGTCCTCTTAACCCCTGCTTCCAATTATTTGACCCAAACCCTGATAGATTAGTTGCGACAATTTTATAATGTTGATAGAGAGCAATTAAACCACCAAAAACAAAAGCAACTATAAAGGAATGGTTATGCAACGCCTCTTCTGGATCTAGTCCAGATTGATGAGTATAACGATGATGAGTTAAATGGAACTGGCGGTTAGCATAAAAAGGTAGTGTCATTACTAAGGAAGATAATAAACCCCCTAATAGTTCATTCCAAAAGCGATTTTTAACTAAAATGCCATGAATCCCTTCGTGAGCAACTACACCAATACCTGTTAACAACATACAGTTAAAAATTGCTAACAGAATGATTACTGACCATTTCAGGACTAGATAAACTGGATTTTGGGAAAGGGAGAAATAAACATCTAATTGATTCGCCGTTATTTGTGCTGTGTAAAAAGATCCGAACATCAAGGAAACAAATAAACCTGCCTTGAATAAGTTGCTGGCTTGCGGAATCACTTGTTCCGCTGGTTTAGGAATGGTAAATTCTTTCATTGATTACTCCTTATTGAGGCTAATTTATCCAATTACTTCTGTCTCCTGAGTCATCAAGATTATATTCTACTTTTATCGATAAATTCTTTCTTGGAAATACCCTTACACAACAGTTAAGTGTATATATCCATAAGAAAAACGCGAACTCTCAGGAACAAGGCAGAAGATTGTTTCACCTTTTTGTAGTTTTCCTGAATATAGGAGTTCTTCTAACATTAAATAGATAGATGCTGAACCAGTGTTGCCTTTTGTGGTTAAGTTAGTAAACCATTTTTCATAAGGAATAGGAACACCAGCTTTAGCAATAATGTCGTGGGTTTTCTCCCTGAAAAATTCTGATGAGTAGTGAGGTAAAAACCAACTGATTTTATCAGCATCTAGGTTACGTTTTTCTCGAACGCTTGATAGTCCTTTACCCCCATAAGAGATTACATTTTCTCCCAATAATTTAACATCTTGTTGTACCGCAAAATAACTCTCTTGATGAACTTGATCAGGATTGTCAACTTCTCGCCAGCCTTTTAAAGATCCATCCTCAAGTTTTTTACAGCCCATATACATACAAGATTCTAATTCATTGGCATAGGAAATATACTCAACCCAATCAATTCTCAAGGAAAGCCCTTCCAGACGAGGAGTATTTTCAATTAATATTGCTCCGGCAGCATCAGAAAGCATCCATCTGATAAAGTCTTTTTCAAAACCAAGAGTAGGATTCCTCTCGAGTTCGGCTACTTTTGTGTCAATTTCTGGCTGGAAATAAACACTCCGAAGTGCATTAGAAACTAGCTCCGAACCTGTGGTAATAGCATTCTTGGTTAAACCAGATAATACATTCATATAGCCATACTTAAAAGATGCTACTCCAGCACAACAGACTCCTGCCGTACTAGCGACTTCGCAAGAAGGAAAGCCTAGTTCTCCATGAACCATCAGTCCATGATGGGGGAAAAGCTGATCTGGACCCGATGTCCCACAGACTAGACAATCAAGTTCCTCCAAAGAGAAATTGACTTTTTTAGTCAGATTTCGGATTGCTTCCGCCGTTATTTGAGTATTATTATGAGTCTGCTTACCTGTAACCGGATCAATGGCATAATAACGAGTCTTGATCCCGTTATTATTCAGGATGCGCTTTTTGGAACGAGAAGGTTTACCATTAAGCATCCCTAAAAGATTTTCAATTTCATCATTGGTAACAGGCTGATTGGGTAAAAATACACCAATCCCGTTAATATATGCGTCTGACATAGTATCTACTCCATCATGAATCGTATTGATTTATATGGTGTGCAGTCGTAAGATGTACATTTACAGCCTCTCTCGTGCTTGCGGTGGAAACCTCGGTATTTCAGTCACAACCTGAACGACAATATTTCTCTAACAAGGAATGTGGATTAAATAAAATGCAGAAGTTGTGACAGGGGTATAGTAGACTATAGCCATAGGTGAAGGCTTAGATCGCTCATTCTCCCAGCGGTTAATAGTGCCATAAGTCACACCTAGATAAGCTCCGAACTGTTCTTGAGTAAGTCCAGTCAACAGGCGAAACTCCCGAATTAGCCCCCCAATTTCGGGTTGTTTGACCAGCAATGGTCTTTTTAACATCTGGTTCATGCCTGATGTAACGAGTAATATGTCTTTTGACATAATAAGCACATTTCAAAATAAAAGCAATAGCAAAAGCCGCTAATTTTAAGAAAATTTACTGATTTTCGTTTTTACTTATTTTTGAACTGTATAAAGTCGAAATACGCACCAAGTAAGCCCATTGTCATCTGCCAAAAGTTAGATATTAAAACAGAGATATTGATAAACAAGTAATTATCAGTAAACCAAAAAGTTTTTCCCAAAGAGCGATTTTTACGGAATGCTAACACCTGAGTTCGATGTAAATAAAAAGTCTAAAAGTACGTAACAGCAACAGTTCTGTCAATAAGTATTGGTTATTGAGAATTAAAGCCCACGCCAAAAAGTTCTCAAAAAATTAATTTTTTGAAATGTATTTACTATTAGGTAATATTGATATTTAATTGGTAATTAAGCTAATAAAACTGGTAAGGTTTCAATTTCATTTTCATCAAATCTTAAAGAAGGTTTTTTAGGTTGCCAAGTATAAGCTATTATTGCAGCAACAACATTAACCATGAAATTAGTAACACTTCGATGTCGAGAATGAGCAAGTTGTGAAATATTTTTGAGTTGGTCATTAACAGTTTCAATTAAAGAGCGTTTTCGGAGCATTAATTTCTCCTCCAGGGACAAGAGCTTATTCCGCATATTTTTCTTGAAAGGAGTGATTAATTTGAGTCCATTAGACCAAAGTTCAAGCCAGAGTTTTTGAGAAATATATCCTTTGTCTCCAAATATTTTCCCAAATAAGTTCTTAGTCAAAGTGGGAACAGGTTTTCGGTCATCTGTATTTCCAGGAGTAATTTGAAACGCAAGTAACTCTCCTTGATCATTAATAATCAAATGAAGTTTAAACCCAAAATACCAACAAATAGAACTTTTCCCCCAGCCAGCTAAATCTTTAAAGACCTTATTTGTCTTGGCTCTTTTAGAATGACAAATGGGAATAGAGGTACTATCAATAAAACTTATACCTGTATTGAGTCCTTTTCGTGTATTCAGATAATACATCAAGGGAATTAAAGCATTTGGCATTAATTCAACAAATCTTTGATAACTCACTAAATTGGGAAATTCACCTTGGCAATATTTGAAGATATGTTTCAGGTAATAATCTTTAAAATTGCGGTAACTAGAGCGATGAAAATACACAATTATTGTCATAATTTCACTTAGACATAATCGGCTGGGTCTAATTCTTTTTTTTATTTGGGATGGGATAAGTTGAGCTTGAAATATTGGCTCAAAATAGGTACAAAAATCATCAATTTCACAGAAAATAGTTTCTAATTCCATGAGTTATAATCATTAATTTTCTTTAATTAAACCTCTTCTATTGTCCCTAATCTGAGGTACTTTGAGTTTGTATTCAAATAGTATTCGTAATATAAATTTAGATTTTGTTATGAAAATTTACTTAAATCTAGGCTGGTTTCCTATTAATTCTCAATAATTAAGGCTTATTGAGAATATAGGCTCTTTCCAGAAAAGCCTCTAACCCTTTTGAATACTCATTTTTAGCTGGTTTTCTTACATCGAACTCAGGTAACAAAGGAGTTGTTAATTTAGCAACAGAAAGGACTGATGATTTAATGCACGATTTTGTTTCCATTATTACTTCTTTTTGTGCAAGACTTTACTCAATTAGAAGACGGACTCGGAAAACAGAGTGTATTATAGAATGTCTTCAGGAGGATGAATGCAACTAACCGAAAGACACATCATCAAAAAAACTCATAAACATTACAGAGAAATTGATAGGCTTTGCTTTCTTTCTAAAAATCTCTATAATGTTGCCAACTACTTAATTAGGCAATCCTTCTTTAAAACTGGTGAAATTCTCAATTATAATCAGACCCAAAAACTATTACAAAGTCAGTTTGATTATAAAAATCTACCAGCGAAAGTAAGTCAGCAAATATTAATGATTTTAGATAAGAACTGGAAAGCATTTTTTCAAGCACAAAAGGCTTATCAAGAAAACCCATCTAAGTTTTTGGGTAAACCAAAATTACCTAAATACAAACATAAGGAAAATGGGAGAAACCTTTTAGTGTATACTATACAGGCTTTATCCAAACCATTTCTATGCAAAGGACTTATTAAACTTAGCCAGACTGAGATAGTTTTCCCTACTCAAGCTAAAAAAATAGCACAAGTGAGGATTATTCCCAAACTTAATCATTATGTTATTGAGGTGATTTATCATCAAGAAGAAAAACCAAAACAGGTAGATAATAAGAGAATTGCCAGTATTGATTTAGGATTAAATAATTTGGCTACTGTAACTTTCAATCAAGCAGGTTTAATACCTTTCTTGCCTTTCTTGATCAATGGCAGACCGTTAAAATCCATTAATCATTTTTTTAACAAAAAGAAAGCTGAACTACAGGCTATTCTCAAAACTACAACTTCAAAAAGATTACAGAATCTTTGTATAAAACGCAATTTTAAGGTTGATGACTACTTGCATAAAGCCAGCAGATATTTAATCAATAAATTGGTTGAATTAAATATAGGTACTTTGGTAATTGGCAAAAATGAAGGTTGGAAACAAGAACTGAATATAGGTTCTAAAAATAACCAAAATTTTACTCAAATACCACATACCAGATTTATTGAACAGTTGACCTATAAAGCAGAATTAGAGGGAATATCTGTAATTATCACCGAAGAAAGCTACACATCTAAATCTAGTTTTTTAGATCAAGATGTACTCCCAACATATAAAAAAGGGGAAAACCATTCTTTTAGCGGTAAGAGAATTAAACGTGGTCTTTATAAATCGGCTCAAGGTATTTTAGTTAATGCAGATGTAAATGGATCACTAAATATTCTCAGAAAAGCAATCCCTAATGCTTTTGCAGATGGGATAAAGGGGATTGTAGTTTCCCCAGTCAAGGTAACACTTTCAAAGTAAAAGATATTTGTCTATATTTTTTACAACTATAACCCCAATGTTAATTAAACCTCAAATTAAAACTCCAGAGAAATTACCGTTTCTAGAAAAATTATGTTGGCAAAGAGAAGATATAGAAAATCTTACTCCTTTAGAAATGCTGAGAATATATGAACGAGGGTGGCACTACCGGGGAGTTTTAGGCGACTTGAGCCAAATAGAAGCCTTATTTGTGCAACAATTAGCTGAATATTATCATTCATGGTTAGGAGCAAAAATGTTTGAAAGGGAATTTCATCAAAAAATTTTAATTGTTCTTAATCAATTAAATGCTAATTTTTTATTAGAGTGTGGCGCGTATTTTGGCGGTGGGACTCTGGTTAGTTTAAATCATGGGGAATATAGATTAAGCAAGGATATAGATTTTCTCTGTTCCACTGGTACTGGCTACCGATTACTGCGACAAAAAATAGCTGAAAATCAATATAATGCTCTTTTTAAGACTCAAAATAATCTCAACCTACCCGGAGAAATTAAAGCTGACCAGTACGGAGTAAGATTTGCCATTGTAGTTGATGAAACTTTGATTAAATTTGAGATAATTATGGAAGGACGGATTGAATTGGGAGAAGCAGATTATCCCAGTTGGTCGCCTGTCCCATGCTTAAATGAAATTGATAGTTTTGCGGAAAAACTTTTAGCCAATTCTGACAGATGGAATGATTCCTCGGTAGAGTCGAGAGATTTAATTGATTTGGCGATGCAAAGGCTCAATTCTCCTATTCCTCAAGCAGCTATTGAGAAGGCAGAATCAGCTTATCCTGTAATTGAACCTTTAAAAAAAGCGATCGCCTTTTTCCAAAATCACCCCAATTATCGAGACAACCTGAGTTCGATGTAAGAAAACCAGCTAAAAATGAGTATTCAAAAGGGTTAGAGGCTTTTCTGGAAAGAGCCTATATTCTCAATAAGCCTTAATTATTGAGAATTAATAGGAAACCAGCCTAGATTTAAGTAAATTTTCATAACAAAATCTAAATTTATATTACGAATACTATTTGAATACAAACTCAAAGTACCTCAGATTAGGGACAATAGAAGAGGTTTAATTAAAGAAAATTAATGATTATAACTCATGGAATTAGAAACTATTTTCTGTGAAATTGATGATTTTTGTACCTATTTTGAGCCAATGTTTCAAGCTCAACTTATCCCATCCCAAATAAAAAAAAGAATTAGACCCAGCCGATTATGTCTAAGTGAAATTATGACAATAATTGTGTATTTTCATCGCTCTAGTTACCGCAATTTTAAAGATTATTACCTGAAACATATCTTCAAATATTGCCAAGGTGAATTTCCCAATTTAGTGAGTTATCAAAGATTTGTTGAATTAATGCCAAATGCTTTAATTCCCTTGATGTATTATCTGAATACACGAAAAGGACTCAATACAGGTATAAGTTTTATTGATAGTACCTCTATTCCCATTTGTCATTCTAAAAGAGCCAAGACAAATAAGGTCTTTAAAGATTTAGCTGGCTGGGGGAAAAGTTCTATTTGTTGGTATTTTGGGTTTAAACTTCATTTGATTATTAATGATCAAGGAGAGTTACTTGCGTTTCAAATTACTCCTGGAAATACAGATGACCGAAAACCTGTTCCCACTTTGACTAAGAACTTATTTGGGAAAATATTTGGAGACAAAGGATATATTTCTCAAAAACTCTGGCTTGAACTTTGGTCTAATGGACTCAAATTAATCACTCCTTTCAAGAAAAATATGCGGAATAAGCTCTTGTCCCTGGAGGAGAAATTAATGCTCCGAAAACGCTCTTTAATTGAAACTGTTAATGACCAACTCAAAAATATTTCACAACTTGCTCATTCTCGACATCGAAGTGTTACTAATTTCATGGTTAATGTTGTTGCTGCAATAATAGCTTATACTTGGCAACCTAAAAAACCTTCTTTAAGATTTGATGAAAATGAAATTGAAACCTTACCAGTTTTATTAGCTTAATTACCAATTAAATATCAATATTACCTAATAGTAAATACATTTCAAAAAATTAATTTTTTGAGAACTTTTTGGCGTGGGCTTTAATTCTCAATAACCAATACTTATTGACAGAACTGTTGCTGTTACGTACTTTTAGACTTTTTATTTACATCGAACTCAGGTGAGACAAATGTTTTGCGGCTTTGGGAATTGCCGAACCCAGTAAAATTATTGATGGTATTGATTTGATGGCGGCTGATTTTAATTTAAACAAGACACCTAGAACATTTAGCGAATCTAGACAAGACTGGGAATGACAATTAATTTAATCGCTTTTCTTCGCGGCAAACACAAACAAATCTACTCTTTTCTAAGAAAATTGTGTGACATAGGTGCTACAGTCATAATTCATTGAGGATTTTCCCACAAAGTTGAAGCCACAGAGATATCATATCTTTGTCCTGTTTCTGTAATTTGAAAGTCCAGAATAAAATATTTATTATCAGAAAAATGCTGATGTTTTCTAGCAATTAGTTCAGCAATCATTTGTGTAACCCCCTGTTGAGTTTCTGCATCCTGATTTGATAACTGTTGTTCCAAGAAAGTATCAAGTGTTGTTTTTTGTTGAGATTCAGGCATCACCGCCGCATTCCAGGCTATCACAGCCAAACTAAATAATGATTTACGTCGTTTTGATGTGTGTACATTATCTAAGTACGGAGCAACGAACTGTTGGAGAATTTCTGACATTTTTGGAGCGCCCTTGGGTTCTATCGGTATATTTGCAGCCAATTCCCCAAATCCCCCCTCTACCATCTTCTTTCTAAGTGCTTCCAGGTTTTTCTGCTTATCTTGGGAACTCTGTTTTTGTTTCATCAAATCTTTAAAATCCTTAGACTTTCTCGCCATAGTGCATCTCCTGTTTTGATTATTTCTGGGTTTCTATTCCAACAATTGTTCTAAATCACTCAACAATTTCTCTAGCTTTTTGGTTTTTTTAGCATCTTCCCACACCTGAGCATTCTTCAACCGTTTACCAATCTCGGAATATTTAGCATTCAATGTTTCTTTGGCTGTGATTTTCCCTGGGGTTAATTCCTTTACTAACTGCTTAATCTCACTTAAAGATAGATTTTCATTAAGAACTTTATCCAGTAGTTCCCTACGTTCACCGTCATCTTTGAGTTTAGCGATCGCCCTGGCTTTGGTGTATTCTAGTTGACCCTGCCGCAAGATTTCCAATACATCATCGGGTAAATTCAATAATGGTAAACGACTGGTCCGAAAACTTTCAGCACTGAATCTCCCCACACCTGACAACACAGATTCCATAATTTCCAGTTGACGGGAAACGTTTTCCGTCAGTTCTAATCCTCGTTTTTTGGCGTTGGCAACTTGATTGAGAATTGAGATCACCTCACCAGAATTTACATCAAGTTCCATACAGAGTAGTTCTAAAATCCCCTCGGTTTCTTCAACTGGGTTTAAATCTTCCCGTTGCAGGTTTTCCAGTAAAGCGATTTGCAGGGTTTGGAGGTCAGATAATTCCTTGGTGATAATCGGTACTTCTGTTAACCCCGCTTCTTTGGCCGCCCGGAGTCGGCGTTCACCAGCGACTAACTCAAATTCACCATTAACAGCACGCACCAACAAAGGTTGTAAAATCCCGTGTTCTTTAACTGACTGCACCAGTTGATTGAGTTTCTCAGGGTCAAAATACCGTCGGGGTTGTTGAGCAGGTAAACGAATTTTATCAATATTAACAGTGGCAGTTGGTGATTCTGATTCCACATCCATACTCAACAAATCTTCCACACCACGCATTTTTGGGAGTTCTAAAGGTTTCTTGACCATTACAGTTTCTCCATCCCCAAGGCGATCTTTTTCAGAACTGCGATCGCTGGATGTTTGGGGTCATATACAGCTAAGGGTTGACTATTCATCACTGCATCCGCAAAAGCTGTGGCACGGGGTATCTTCGGATAAACTTTAGCTAGTGGTGATAACTGCTGTTCCAAAGCCTCCAAAATCACTTTGTCTTGGTTGGCGTTTACGTACAAGGTTGGCACAAATCCGGCGATCGCTAATTTCGGATTGATATGTTTCTTCACCTGTTTGATGCTATCCAATAATAACTCCGTTCCCTTGAATGCTTTGTAATGAGTCTGAACTGGCACTAAAACATGAGTAGCAGCACAGAGTCCGAGAATACTGAGGATACCTAAAGAGGGAGGACAGTCAATCAAAATGAAATCGTAGTTATTTAAAATGGGTTCTAAAGCTTGTTTGAGTCGTAGTTCCCTGGCCATAACCGCAGAGAGTTGTAATTCTACCGCACTGAGGGTAATATTAGCCGGGGCTAAATCCATACCGTGTAGATCAGTATGAATTGGTAATTTAGTCTCTGGTGTGAGCAGTGAGTCAGCAACGATTTCTTCCAGTTCATGGGGTTCAAGTCCCATAAAAGTTGTCAGGGATGCCTGGGGGTCAGTATCCACCAGTAAAACTTTATGTTTGAGGGAGAGATGATAACCCAAATTCATCGTCAGACTGGTTTTCATCACCCCACCGGCTTGATTGAAAATGGCTATAATTTTAGTCACAGTAGTTGCAGTGCTTGGTTTACAGGTAATCGTCAGGAGTCAGGAGTCAGGAGTTAGGAGTCAGGGGTCAGAGTAAAACCTTTTTGTGGACGGAATTTAATGATCAATTAATGTCCTAACCACGTTGGCGGTTGCTATAAATCAATGAAAGTCTCAGTTACTCTAATTAATAACATTTTTCTGTAATTAAAAGTCTATCTACGGTTGTGATTTATCAGTAATATTATGAATAACTTGACACTCTCTGGCAACATTGTTGATGTTCTCCACCGTCGCATTTTCCCCGGTACTATTCACATCACAGATGGACGCATTCAAACCATAGTTCAGGACCAGGGGCAATACTCACAGTACATTCTTCCTGGTTTTATTGATGCTCATGTTCATATCGAAAGCTCGATGCTTGTACCCACTGAATTCGCCCGATTAGCGACGGTGCATGGTACGGTGGCAACTGTCTCTGACCCCCACGAAATCGCCAATGTGCTGGGTTTAGAGGGTGTGGAATTCATGGTAGACAATGCCGCCCAGACTCCCTTGAAAATAGCCTTTGGTTTTCCTGCTTGTGTCCCCGCTACCGAGTTTGAAACTGCCGGGGCAAAACTGACGGTAAACGATTTCCGTCAACTGGTTAAACATGGTATTTCTTATCTGAGTGAGGTGATGAATGTACCGGGGGTTTTGGCAGATAGTCCAGAAATGATGGACAAAATTCATCTAGCGCAAAGTCTGGGACTACCCATTGATGGCCACGCACCGGGGTTATCTAGTACGGGATTACGTAAATATGCTACTCAAATTACCACTGATCATGAATGTTCCACACTAAATGAAGCTCTAGAGAAATTAGCATTGGGAATGAAGATACAGATCCGGGAGGGTTCAGCAGCTAAAAACTTTGATGCCCTGCACAGTTTGATTGACTCCCATGCAGCAGATTGTATGTTTTGTAGCGATGATAAACACCCTGATGATTTAGTTACAGGACACATTAATCTACTGGTAAAACGGGCTGTGGCATTAGGTCATGATGTGATGAATATCCTGGAAATTGCCTGTGTGAACCCCGTCAAACATTACAATTTGGATGTGGGACTACTACAAATTGGTGATAGTGCAGATTTGATTGTTGTTGATAATTTACAAGATTTCACGGTGTTGGCTACCTATTGTCAGGGAATATTAACAGCAAAAACAGGGTCAACTTTGTTACCATTTGTTCCTGTCAAACCTATCAATCAGTAAACCAAAAAGTTTTTCCCAAAAAGCGATTCCTATAAAACACTGATGCTATCATCAAACAATCAGTAATA
>NZ_JAAVWA010000037.1:0-49361 GCF_017355725.1 Anabaena sp. 54 | reverse complement strand
TCCCTGTTCCCTGTTCCCTGTTCCCTGTTCCCTGTTCCCTGTTCCCTGTTCCCTGTTCCCTGTTCCCTGTTCCCTTTTTCGTAACCCTTGTTTTATATGGAATTCAAGACTGTAATTAAGCAAAGAGATTGGCTATTGCTAATTGAGGATCTGGTTGTTTTACCAAGGATTCACCAATCAGTACAGCGGATGCACCTGCTTTTTTAACTATACTTAAATCCTCTGGGTGATGCAATCCTGATTCGCTGACGACAAGAATGTTTTTTGCTTGTAACTGTTCACCTCTAGCTGTGAGTAATTGACAAGTTGTTTGTAAATCAACAGAAAAATCTTCTAAATTGCGATTATTAATGCCAATTAAAGAAACACCATCTAAAGCTAAAACTCGATCTAGTTCTTCTAAATTATGCACTTCTATTAAAGTTGCCATTTTTAGGTTATGAGCAATTTTGATAAAGTATTGCAAATCTTGATCATTAAGGATGGCTGCTATTAATAAAACTGCATCTGCTCCATGAATTCGCGCCCAATACATTTGGTAAGGATAGATAATAAAATCCTTGCACAGCAAAGGTAAATCTACTGCTGAACGGACTAAGGATAGATTTTCAAAACTACCTTGGAAAAATTTAACATCTGTGAGAACAGAAAGACAACTAGCTCCACCTTTTTGATAAGATTGAGCGATCGCTACTGGGTTAAAATCCTCCCTAAATACCCCTTTACTGGGAGAAGCTTTTTTAACTTCAGCAATTAAAGCCGGATGAGTTTTACCTTGACGTAAAGCAGCCACAAAATCACGAGTTGGTGGTGCTGATAGGGCTTGTGTTTGCAATTCTCGCAAAGGTAGCCTTTCTCGCATTTGCTCAACTTCTGTTTCTTTCTGCCAGACAATTTCTTCTAAAATATTATTTGGTGCAGCCCCTTCTATAGCAGATCGATATTGAAGTATAGAAATATTAATAACTGTGCTAGGTGAACGACGACGGATTTGCATATTTTTTAAGGAGTTCAGAAGGTAGGGGCGCAGGGCCTGCGCCCTTTGTCAGGAGTCAGGAGTCAGGAGTCACCGAGTCAGGAGTCAGGAGTTCAGAAAGAAGAATCAAGAAGAAAGAAAATTTTTCTCTTCCCCATTACCTATCACCTGTAACTCCTTAATTCTTCTATTAACTAACCAATGCCCGTTTATAAGCTTCATCTAAAACTTCTGAAAGCGTTGGATGAGCGTGAACTAGGTAAGCAAGAGTTTGGATAGATTGACGACTGGCAATAGCGGCGGCGGCTTCATGAATTAAATCTGAGGCGTGGGGACCAAAGATATGTACACCTAAAACCTCGCCAGTATCTTTACGATAAATTACCTTCGTCATTCCATCAGTATCATTTTCCGCCAAAGCCTTGGAATTACCTTTAAAGTAACTCTTACTGGTGGCGACTTCAAAACCTTCAGTTAAACCCAAAGCATGGGCGGCTGTTTCAGTCAATCCCACATAGCTAACTTCTGGATGGGTAAAAGCGGCGGCAGGAATGCTGCGGTAGTCAACAGTTTTGTGACGACCCATCATATTTTCTACAGCAATAACACCTTGAGCCGATGCCGCATGAGCCAACATCATTTTGCCAGTAGCATCACCAATAGCCCAGAGATGGGGGATAACCTCCCCGTCTGATAATACCGCCATATTATCATTTACAGGAATAAAATTACGGCGATCAAGAGCGACTCCCACAGAATCTAACCCAAGATTTTGCGTAGCTGGAACGCGACCGGTAGCGACCAAACAAGCATCAACTTCAAGAACTTCTAAATCTTCCTTAGTTTCAAAGTCAGCCAACTCAATGATTACTGGTGAACCAGGAATAATTTTTTTAGCGTAGATACCGACTTTGGTTTCAATATCACGGGGGTTAATTAAGACCCGTTCTGCCAGTTTAGCAATGTCTCGATCAAATCCTGGCATTAACTCACTCAGGGCTTCAATTAAGGTGATTTCACAACCTAAAGCCGAGTAAACATCAGAAAATTCTAAGCCAATGTAACCGCTACCAATAATCGCCACCCACTTGGGTAGAGTTTCTAATTTAACGCCTTGGTCACTGGTAAATACGGTTTTGCCGTCTACTTCAATTCCGGGAGGAACGAAGGGAACAGAACCAGGCGAAAGGATAATATCTTGGGCTGTGATGGTTTTCTCACCTTTGTCTGTGGTGATGGTAACTTTTTGTGTACCAGACACCTTACCCCAACCCCGAATAATCTCCACTCCCAAGCGCTTGAGACTGTTGGTTAAGTCCCCTTGAATTTTGGCAACGAGATTGTTAGCATGATCAGCGATCGCTTGTCGTTCAAACTCCACATTACCAATTTGAATTCCCAAAGACTTGAGATGATGGGCATTACGTAATTCCCTCACCTTTCCTGAAGCCGCCAGTAATGCCTTAGAAGGAATACAACCCCTGTTTACACAAGTTCCTCCCATATCTCCAGCTTCAATAATCGCCGTTTTCAGACCGCAACTGATAGCGTGTAAAGCAGCACCATGTCCGCCCACACCAGCGCCGATAATCACTAAATCGTAATCAAATCCAGGACTCACTTTTATTTCCCCGTTATCTTCGCCTATTTATTATCAACTTAACTTTTTTGTGTAACTTTCTCAAATTAACAAAAAATAACGGAGAAGCTCTTGTGTCTCCCCGTTATTTTTTGTGAGTGTTTAATTAGAGTAAGCCACAAAATAAACAATACTATTGCCAATTTTCCAAAATATGTCTGAAACCCAATAAAATCGTGACGATATCAATAGGGTTTCAGGGCTTTGGCAATAGTATTGATAAATGATCCTGTTTTGTCATGCTGAGTGTAGCGTTCGCGGAGCGTGGCGTTAGCCATAGCGAAACATCTCAAGAGATTCTTCACTACACTTCGTTTCGTAATGCCTCTGGCACGCTGCGCGAACAGAATGACATTGGGCATTTCTTTTTGTGGAGTTCTCTTAATTATGTTTGAGACTAGTAGTTCGTCAAATTTATTTTGACGGGTAATGATCGGAAAAAAACTTCTGTTCTTCCCTCCCCTACCCCCGGTGCCTCTCTTCTCCCCCTGCTTGCCTTCACCCGTCATTTTCGGGTTGACAGACTACTAGTTGACCGCTGCTCTCAATTCTTTTAGCACCTTACCAATTTCCACAAAATCTTGGTTTTCTGAAAGCTGTTGCAAAGTCACCGGACTGCTTTCTTGGATAATTTGGTTGTAGGTATTAATAGCATTATGCAAATCGTTGATATCCACCTCTACACTTGCTAAAGTAGCATCACCCGCCTGGGCAATAATTGGGCTAAATTTTAAAGCTTTAGTGCTGGCCACTAAATATTTTTTTGGTAACTGAACTGAACTGGAACTTTGTGTAGTAGGACGGGGAGCAGGGATGATTTTAATCAAGGTGAATACAAATCGTCCTGCCAATGCTGGACTAACACCAGCCTGCTTTAATATCTCCGTAAATCTATTCGATTCACCCCGTCTGATTGCTTCCGGCTGCCTGAAAGCTACAAAAACTTTACTATCTTCCTTGGTGAATATATTGATGGCAACACGATTGAGTTTATCTTGACGCTCTGCTGTAATCCTAAGTGAATTTCCTCGTGGTGTGCGGACAATGGTAACAGGACTGCCACTTTGACCTCCGGCATTCCCCACACTAGGACTTGTATTACCATTGGAGCCAGTAGTGCCACCACCACTCATGCTCCCGCCAGTCCCCACACTAGGACTCGTATTATCATCGGGATTGGAATCAGTATTACCATTGGAGCCGGTAGTGCCACCACCACTCATGCCCCCGCCAGTCCCCACACTAGGACTCGTATTATCATCGGGATTGGAATCAGTATTACCATTGGAGCCAGTAGTGCCACCACCACTTATGCTCCCACCAGTCCCCACACTAGGACTCGTATTAATTGGTCCAATGTTTCCACCACCACTCATACCACCTGCTGTACCCAGACTAGGCGAAGTTTGGGATTGGCTTGGTTGCTGCCAATTGATTGCCAGTAGGGGAGTGAGAGTGAGAGCCAGAATAAAAGTTCTGATTTTTAACATGGTGATTTTATCAGGATTGAAGTGTTTATTTAGGGTTGGCTGAATAAAGGTAGAAACAATAACAGATAAGGTGTTCAGACTTTTTCAACCAGATCTATTTGGGTAAGAAATTGAAACCATAGCCTATGCTGAGAACAAATACCGTACCGCCAAAGCTAGTATCTGTGAGATCCGCACCTACGACATTAATTGTCAAGGGGATAGTAGATATAGGGACAAAAGAAGCTCCAACGTTGAAACCAACTCCACTCCAGCCCATACCCACACCGATTTGGGGATGAACTTGTACCCCAACTCCAGCAAATACACCCGTATTTGCATCACCTGTGCGAAAATCGCCACCACCGGCTCCTATGGAAAAGGAAATGGGCATTTTATTAACAGTATCGTTAGGCTTTAATAGGGAGTAACTTGTAACTACACCATAGGCACTGGAAGGTCTAACTGATTCCCCTTTAACGTGCTGTGCAAAAGACTTCCAGCCAGCAGCCGCAGCTATTTGAGTGTTGCCTTTAGCATAGACAATGCGGTTAGCTTTGAGGTCAAAAGTTCCGTTGTAGCCAAAATTTTTGATACTACCAATGTTGTAGCCAAGTTCTAGACCAACTAGTTTCCGGGCATCTCCTAACCCAAAACCCATACTGATACTCCCGTCTGGTTGAGTTCTAGCTTTACCAGTGGTTGCTGCGGATGCCCCTACGAAAACGTCACCCCAGGTAGCTCCAAAGGCGCTTGGTGTAGCAAAGGTAAGTGAAGGAGAGTAAGTACGTTTGAGTGGAATTACTTTGACCAGAGGGTCAACTAGTAAATATTGGCGTAATTTATCAGTATTAAGTTGACGTTTATCATTTGGTGCTGAAGTGTCTGTTTGAGCAGTGATCCGTGATTGTTTTTGATAAAGTAGAGGTTCAATCTTCCGCCCTGACTCTACGTTTTTCGCTAAGACATCTTGGAGATCCGGCAAGTTAGTCTTTAATTGAGCTTGATTAGTTGTTAATTCTTTACTGCTATGGGGTTGAGAAATTATTTCATCTGTTGCAGAAGCAGGGGTAACTGAAAGAGCGGTAGTAGCCCATATATAGCTTAATAAAATTGTACCTATGGACTTTAGCCTATTTGGGCGTAATAACATACATAAAAATTTTGTTTTTCTCAAAATTCTACTCCTCACGACGGTTATATGCGCCCGAATGTATATTAGAGTAATTCCCGAAAAGCAGTAATGTACAGGATAAATTATGCTATTTTTATGAATTTTCCGTGAATTTATCAGGATAATTATGAACTTATCATGAGAATGTCAAAAACCTTTTCAGGTTAAGTAGGTTGGCGTTGAAAATTGTCGTTGGGGTAAGGGAACAGGGAACTCTTAACTGGGAACAGGAAAAGAGTTTTGAGTGATTTTACTTTTCTTCACATACCTTTAAATTTTTCTGTTCACCTACTTACGCCACGCTATCAGCAAACCCTATTTAATTTTTAATTGGGATATTCAAAAAACACCATTTGAGGGACTAATAAATCATGTGCTAATTTCCCGATTCCTAAAAAATTGGTTTCTGTTTCATAAACTCGTACAAAGTCGTCAATAACCAGATTGAGGGGAATTTTTTGACCTTGACACCATTTTTTAGCTGATTCTGGGGCTAGATTTACGGCTTTGAGATGTTGTAATGGTGTGTCTGCGGATATAGGTTGAAATGTGCTGTTTTCGATTTCGGTGGCTAAGTCTGTAAAGCTGAGACTGGTTGGAAGCTGGAAACTGCTGCTTTGTGTGCGAATTAGGGCAGATAGAGTGCCACCTGTGTTGAGTATTGTACCTAAATCACGAGCGATCGCCCGAATATATGTTCCCGCCCCACAAGATATGGCTATATCTAATTCAGGAAAATCTCCGTCTCGCCAGTCTAACACCTGAATTTGGGAAATTTCGACTGTTCGCACCGGAACTTCGACTATTTCCCCTTTTCGGGCTAAATCATAGAGGCGTTTGCCGTCAACTTGAATGGCGCTGTAACTGGGGGGGATTTGCTCAATTTTACCGATAAACTGGGAAAGGGACGTTTTGATATTTTCTAAATCTAATCCTGGACAGGGCGCAGAGGTAATAATTTCCCCTTCTAAATCATCTGTAGTAGTTTGTATTCCTAGCCGGACAGTGGCTTGATAAGCCTTTTCTCCCGGTAAATATTGTAATAATCTGGTGGCTTTACCCAAGGCTATCGGTAATACTCCGGTAGCTTTGGGATCTAAAGTTCCTGCGTGTCCGACTCGTTTCATCTTCAGTAGTTTTCGGACTTTGGCTACGCAGTCATGAGAAGTCCAGTCAAGTGGTTTGTTTAAATTGAGAAAGCCTTGCACAAGTTTAGATTTTAGGGTTGAGATTTTTTATTTTCACACAAATAGGAGTTCAGAAATATCGCTAACGCCACGCTACGCTACCAAAAGGTAGGGGCGCAGGGCCTGCGCCCATTCGGGAGTATGGCTAACGCCACGCTGCGCTATCAGGAGTTCTTGAAGAAGTCGGGGATCTAAATTAAATGTAATAGAGAAACACCAATACCTAGCAGCCAAAATCCAAAATGGACGATAGTATGAGCAAGTTTCTTTTTAACAGGTTTGCTGTCTTGAAGATTACCTAAAATTGGTGCTAATTTGAGATGATCAAGGGACTGGACAAGGTTTAAACCCAGGGACTGACTAGAAATACTTTGAGCGTAGGCAGCGTTCAGATAAGGCAGATATTCTGGTTTTCCAGCTATGTAAGTTTGAAAAAAGGGTAAACTTAACGCATTCATGTAATCATGGGCTTGGGAAGCATCACCTACCATATCTGTTGGTAATGCCATTTGTGTACTGTCAGGATTGCTATTACCAATGGTAGAAAAATGAGTACCACCAAGTAGCATAACTAAGTATTTTTCGGGATGAATAATCCAGGAAAAAGGGACAATTTGCTCATATAAAGTTGGGGCAACTGTGTCTTCACTACTACCGACAATCATGACTGGGGTATGAATTTGGCTTAACCCGGCTTGTCCGAAAATAGAACTGGTAATCGGATTAACAGCGATCGCCGCCTTGATTCTGGTATCTTGTAAATTGTAATCTTGTCCTGACTGGTTGGGCAATTCTAAAGCCCGACATTGCAACAATAAAGACATATTCCAAGTATTTCGCAATTTGTCAGGATGACAGTCTGCTTGTAGTTGGGAAAAGTTAATTTTTGCCCCCGCTAAAGCTAAGGCAGTATAACCTCCTAAAGACTGACCAAATACTCCCACTTGTTGTAAGTTCAGCCGTTGCTGAAATTGTGAATCTGACTCTAATTGATCTAAAATATATTTGATATCTAAAGGTCTATCTTTAAATTCATTAGGGTGTGTAACTTGATTACTATTACCATTTATTAAAGATTTTAATTGTTTAGCATCACTACCGGGATGATTGGGAATTACTACAGCAAACCCATGTTTAACTAAATGATCTGCTAAATAACGAAAGTTACTACTATCCAAACCTAAACCATGAGAAATCACAATCACAGGCACAGGATTTTGGCTATTAGGAATATATATATCTGTGGTTAAATGCCGATTACGGACTACATCAAAGAACTTAATTATTTGTTTCTTGGTCGATAAAATTACTGGATTTGAAAATCTTGGTAATTGAGAAAAATTAGGATAAGAAATTTGATCAGCTTCTAATTTTGATGCTTGGATTAATGCGGAAATAGTTGTTTCCGTATCGTTGATCATTTTCTCTAACTCACCAGCAACTTTTAGGCTGGAAGCCACATCAATCTTAATATTATCTTGAGGATATTTGCGTAATAAATTTAATAAATTTAATCCTTCCGGTTCAGCAGCAGCAGCAATTAAAGCTGTACGTAATGACCAAGAAGTAAATTTTGAATAATCAGATTTAGGTTTAATTAACCCTGCTAATCTTTGTAAGATAAATTTCCCTTGTTGGGTGTCAAGAAATTGGGAAGTTACAGCCGGACTAATTTTCAGTGGTTGAACTAAAATTTTCCTTAATTCTTGCAGTTTGTTTGTAGGAATATATTGATAATAGCCTGCTAAATCTGCATTAATTATCCCATATTTTGCATAGCTTTCTAAGGCACTAATAGGGATAGAAATTTCTAGTGCTGAATAGGAAGCATGAATTTGTTCTGCTGCCATAACCGGGTTACTTATCCCAAATGTTGGCAGCAATATGGACAAAATCAGTGTTAGAGAATTTTTTCTGAGGGTGCTGCCCCAATTACCAAACATATTCATCGCTTAACTTTTGTGGTGATGTTGTTGAGCGAGGCTCAAATTTTGGTAGTGATTCAAACACCCTGTTAAACTATTCTCAATAGTGCCTATCGCAGACTACACAAACAAAATTTCAGACCGTTTGCGATTAGTTTGCTTTGAATTGCTAAGACTTCTTTTAAGATTATAATAAGTACATGAATTATCTACATCAGTATTTATTATGTATTTTTCCTGATTAATAAAATCTAAATAATGCTAATAAATCCTATTAATTAGGTTCGCATAATGCAATAGATATAGAACCAATGACTACAAAAAATGCCCCAGTAACACCTACTAAAGAAATATTTTCTGGAGAGATAATATTAGGAGTAATTACGGACATCAGCCAACCGGAAATTAAAGTAATAATCGGAGCTAAAGCTAATACAGCACCCACTCTTGAGGCTTGCCAATGTACTAAAGATTCAGCAAAAGCACCATAGGCGACGAGGGTATTTAAAGCGCAAAATATCAAAGTTGAAAAATAGAAAATATCCAGGGTGAAAATTGTGTGAGTTTTTGCCAATGGCGTGAATAATAAAGCACAGCCACCGTAAATAATCAACATAATTTTTGCTGAAGATAACGATTGCAATAACTGTTTTTGTGATAAAGCATAGATAGCCCATGCTATTGCCCCGAAAACAATCAAGCCACTACCTAGTAAATATTCACCTTGGGCTGTGATCAGATTAACTAATTGGGCATGAAAAAATAGTGCAAAACCCAAAGTTAGTACAGCTACACCTAGCCATTGATACAATGTATAACGTTCGTTAAAAATGACTAATCCACCGAAACTTAATAACACACTAGATAATTGAATGATCACCTCAGCATTAGCTGGAGCGGTCAATGCTAAACCTTGCATAAATAGAAAATAGTTAGCAGCTAAAAATATAGTAGCAACTACTAATAATTGCCAAGAGGTAGCACGTAATTGTTCTAAGGTTGGTAATTGTTGCTGAAACAACAAATAAATTGCCAGTAAGAGGAAGGAAGTTAAAAAGCGAAACCAAATAACGGTGTAGACATCTAGCTCTTGTAGTGTTACCGTCAAAGCCAGAGGTAAAACTCCCCATAAAAAGACAGTTACCAGTGATAAACTTAGACCCAAACGCCAACGACCAGAACTTTGATGCATGATTAATAATCACTAAGGGAGACACATCATTTTTGCATAATAATCAAGTACCAGGAATATTTAATTACTTCTGTCCATTGGCTATGAGTCCGGGTAATATTAATTTTAGTACACTTCGTTTCGTAATGCCTCTGGCACGCTGCGCGAACAAAATGACATTGGGCATTTCTTTTTGTGGAGTTCTCTAAAGGTACACTGACTTTTTGTGCAAAAATCAACTATGAAGTATACTAGATCGGAAAATGCCACTTAGTCCCCAAAGGTAAACTGAGTATCAAGGTGCATAAATTTACAATCTGGGTCGAAGGTGAAAAGTAGCTATGTCAGAAACTAGTGACAAACTCATACCCATATCACAAAGGCAACCTGTACAGCGTCGCCGGCGTAAACGTCCAGTCCCCAAGACAGGACAGAAAAAAGTTATCAATCAACAGCCAGTTTCTAGTCCAAGAGAAACTGCAACATTAGCTCGTCCAAACAATCATAGCAGTCCTGTTCCTATCTCGTCTGGGGGGCGAAAACCAGCATCACGGAAGATGATGCCTCCAGGTGTTAAACCAGTACCTACAGTCAAGAAAAATACTCAAATTTCTCCATCAGCAAATGTGAGGTTAAAGACCGTACGCATGGAGAAGCCGAGAATTGAAAGCAGAGGGTCACGCAAGACTAGGTTAAAACCTATGGCTAGAACTGTGTTATATGCCTTGCGGTTGTTGATTGTGGGTGTGGGGATAGGTGCGATTGTGGGTACGTTGTTGTCAATTCTAGACCCTGCTAATCGCCTTGGTTCAGTTGCGTTAGTATCTCAAACTACTACTTCTCAAAAAACATCTCAAACTCCTAATACAAGCTTATATCTGTCCCAAGAAATTACTTCTTTAAAAAATTCTTTACAAACTCTCACCACAGCTAATGCTGATCTGATGCCAGGGGTGTTTTTATTAGACTTAGATAATGGTGGTTATGTAGATATTAATAGTAATGCCAGTTTTGCTGCGGCAAGCACGATTAAAATTCCGATTTTGATTGCTTTTTTCCAGGATGTAGATGCTGGTAAAATCCGCCTGGATGAAATCTTAACTCTCCAAAAAGAGATGATTGTCGGGGGTTCGGGAAATATGCAATATCAAACCCCAGACAGCAAATACACGGCTCTTGATGTGGCTACGAAGATGATTACAATTAGCGACAATACGGCTACGAATATGCTGGTTGCTAAATTAGGCGGACAGGAGGCGTTAAATGGACGTTTTCGCAGTTGGGGATTAACAACGACGATGATTCGTAATCCTCTCCCAGATTTAGAGGGGACTAATACTACTAGTCCGAGGGAATTGGGGAATTTAATCTCGATGGTGAATCAAGGTAATGTCGTGGGTATGCGATCGCGTGATTTAATGCTTAATATTATGAGTCGCACTGAACGAGATAATCTTTTACCTGCTGGCTTAGGAAAAGGCGCAAATGCTTACCACAAAACAGGTGATATTGGCACAATGTTAGCAGATGCGGGTTTAATAGATGTCCCTACGGGTAAACGTTATATCGCCGCTATTATGGTGAAACGTCCCAATAATGATCCTCGTGCGGCAAAATTAATTAGTTCTATTTCTAGTGCTGCTTATGAACACTTTAGCCAAACTACAGTAACACCTAGCAATCCGATAAATAACCAACCGGTTACTCAACCAATCACTCAACCAGCAACTCAACCAGCAACTCAACCAATAACTTCACCAATTTCTAATTATCAACCACCCGTTCAACCCTTTGTTCAGCAACCAGTTCAACAACCGATAATGAATCCTGCTATGCCTAATGGGATGGTTAATAATATGCCTATGGGCAGTTATCCACCTCCTGTAATGACTCCGCAATATTATCCACCACAATAGATAATTCAGAATTCAAACTGGTTGCAGAAAATGTGGCTTTGTTGCTAGACTACAAGCAAAAATTGGCGTTGCATAATTAAAGTATGAATTAGCCTCACGCAAAGGCGCAAAGACGCAAAGGAAGAGGGAACAAAAATCAGAGTTTTAACATTTTTGATATCGCATTCCCGGAAGTTGGGTGACTAAACCCATGAGTTCTAATTGTAATAAGGAACTGGAAACTAAAGCCGCATTCATCCCTGTTTTTTGAATTATAAAATCAAAGGATAAAGTATCAATAGTCAAAGTGTCTATTACCTGTTGTAATTCAGGTGCTAAGTCAGGTAAAGGAGGAGATTTAACTATGGGAATTTCTATATCTATTTGGGGAATTGCCCCCAACATGGTTAATAATTGACTGAGTTCTTGATTAATTAAACCTGCACCTTGACTAATTAATTTTAAACAACCTTGTGATGGTTGATCATCAATTCTTCCGGGTAATGCGTAAACATCTCGACAAAATTCATTAGCATAAGTGGCTGTGATTAAAGCGCCAGATTTTATTGGTGCTTCTATGACTAATACTGCGCGACTTAAACCAGCAATGATGCGATTTCGCCGGGGAAAATGGGTGCGGTTGGGTGTGGTTTTGGCAGGATATTCACTAATTACTATGCCAGAGGTCAATATCTGTTTATATAAACCTTGATTTTTATGGGGATAAATAACATCTACTCCTGTTCCTACAACTGCTATTGTTCTTCCTCCTGCTTTCATTGCTGCTGCGTGACTTTCGGTGTCTATTCCTTCTGCCATACCGGAAACAATGGTAAAACCATTTTTGGCTAATGCGGTACTAATTTGACGAGTCCATTTAATTCCATATTCTGTGGGTTGACGAGTTCCGACAATTCCCACTAAAGGTTTTTGTCCTGAATTCTCCTGTAAATCAACTTCACCCCGATAATACAATAAGGGGGGTGGACTGGGAATTTCTCGCAGTAGTTGGGGATATTCTGGGTCTGCTGGTGTCCAAAAAAGGGGGTTTGCTTGTTGGTGTTGAGTGAGTAGTTGTTCTGGGTTTAAACGGGATTTTTGTTGAACAACTTTTTCTAATGTCTGAAATCCCAAACCTTCAACTTTTCGTAATTCACTAGGAGTAGCTTTCCAAGCATTTTCCAAGTTACCAAAATGCTGTTGTAATCTTTGCAGTAATATGGGTCCAATCCCAGAAATTTGCGACCAAGCTAACCAATATTTACGTTCTTCTGTGTTTGACATAGTATAAATATAATTACATTGGCGGTTAGAGGGTGTTTGAAAAGTCTCAATCCATACTAACCCTGGCGGTTAGAAACCGCGTCTACACAGGCAAAACCTAGATGGTACGTGGGTTCAATATCTTGATTTTTTGGCGTTGCTGAATCGAGGTATGAAATTTCCAAATTGAACCTTTAAAAATCTTACCTTTGCGTCTTTGCGCCTTTGCGTGAGACTAAAATTCATACCCTTAATCAGCAACGCCGATTTTTCAAATAATCAAATACAGATTTATCGCCAATGTCGGGAGGAATAGCTTGAATTACTTTTCTTATAGCAAAGATGAGGAATAAAATTGCCCAAGTTGCTAGTAAAACTTGTTCTGCTGGCGTTGATAAAATTCCGGTTAAATGTCCTAATAATAGTAGGGGAACAAGGGGAGTTAAGATTTTAGTTTCTAAACGATGAAAACAAAAACCTTCTTTGAAAAAGATCCCTGTCAAGGCTGCAAAGGTAAAACCAATTCCTAATATGGTGAGGGGTTGATTATAAATAGTAATTGCAAAAGCTTGACTATCACCATGTCCAAAAATAAAGGCACAAATGCTACCAATTATCCAAAAAAGTTGGAGAATGCGGTGCAAAAATGCCATATAGATATGAATAGTTAATAAACTAACTCCCAGTGCAATACTAAAACAGGTGTAGAGAGGTGTCAGGGAGGCGATAGCGAAGCTCGCCGCAGGCATCGCAGCGGGTTGGGGATAAAATAAGACTAAACCGCTACCAATGGCAAAACACAGGGCGGCGATCATTAATCCTGTGCGATAAATTATCACACTTTGGCGATCGCTCTGAGTAATCGTAAACTCCCCAAATTGACCTTGATATACTGCCGGCGATGATATTGTTTGTGTAGTCATATTCCCAATAATAGTATAGGTTTAGGTTTTAGATCCCCGACTTCTTTAAGAAGTCGGGGATCTGATTTGATTGATTAATGTCCCTTTCCAGCACCTAAATACAATTCTCCGACTTTTGGGTTATTTAATAATTCTCTACCAGGTCCTGAGATAGCATCTCTTCCTGATTCTAACACATAACCACGATCTGCCATTTCTAAGGCTTTTCTGGCATTTTGTTCAACTAAAACTATCGCAGTCCCCGATTTTTTAATTTGTTTAATTTGCTCAAATACTTGAGTTACCAAAATGGGAGATAATGCGGCTGAGGGTTCATCTAATAGGAGTAAACTGGGTTCTAACATTAATGCTTTCCCCATTGCTAACATTTGTCTTTCTCCACCGGAAAGAGTTCCTGCGCGTTGACGACGGCGATCGCTCAATCGAGGAAACATGGTGTATATTTTATCTTTAAGAGGTTTCAAGGGAACATCTCTCACAAAAGCCCCCATTTCTAAGTTTTCATCTATGGTTAAAGAGGGGAAAACGTTGGCAATTTGGGGAACATAGGACATTCCTTTGGCGACAATTTGATTTGATTTTAAACCAATCAAATTCTGATCTTTAAAGGTAATAGTTCCGGTGTGGGGTGTCAAAAGTCCAAAAATGGTTTTTACTAAGGTGGATTTACCTGCACCATTGGGACCAATTACTGTGACTAATTCTCCTGGTGCAATGTGAAAGTTGACACCTTGCAAAATATCTACATCTTTAATATATCCAGCGTGGACATTTTCTACGTTTAATAAATAGTTATTAGTCATTTGTTACATGAGGGAACAGGGAACAGGGAACGGGGAACAGGTAACAGGTAATTTGGTGATTTGGTGATTTTCTTTTCCACTGTCACCTGTCCCCGTGGCGTAGCACCTGTCACCTGTCACCTAATTTACTATTTTCTGCAATTCTGGTCTTTCTTCTGCCAAAATTGCGTTTTCTACGGGGCAAACTTGCAAACAGATACCACAATCAATACAGGTAGCAAAGTCAATCCAGTACCAATCTGTGCCTTTAACGTTTTTTCCTGGACCTGGATGAATACAAGCTACAGGACAAGCACTTACGCAGTCAGCAACACCTTCACAAACGTCTGTAACAATGGTATGTGGCATTTTTCCGATTCCCTCTTTTTTGTCAGTTATTAATTCTTTTGGGCGTAAGTCCGTGACTCATGTTTTGGGCGCAAGTGGGGTATTAATGTTTTGGGCGCAGGCCCTGCGCCCCTACGGGATGATTCCGGGTTCAATGGTGTGTGAACCGTCGGCTTTAATCCAGGCTATTTGGGTAATGGAGCGATCGCTTGCATATTGACGAATCCCTGCTGTGTCCCTACCTCCCAGGTCTATTTCTACTCTCACTAAATTAGTGGAATTACGTAATTTATCGGCATAGGCAAAAGCCGCAGCTTCAGCGCCGGGGGTTTCTGGAACTACTAACCAATTACTAGCGGGAATATCCTGGGGTAATTGCTGATTTGATAGGAGAATTTGGTATAAATCATCAATATTCAATTCAAAGCCGATACCGGGAATATTTTCCTTCTGGGGATGGTATAAACCTAATAATTGGTCATAACGCCCACCACTTCCTAAAATCTGTGCTTGGGAATTTGTCTCGCTCACTACTTCAAAAACCAAACCTGTGTAGTAATCAATGGTTTGAATTAGGCTCAAGTCAAGGATTAAAGGGAATTTACCATCTAGTAATTCCACTAGGGATCTGAGGTTATTTATTGCCTCGTGCTGATCTGGTTCTAGATGTAAACTACTGACCTTTTGTAAAACATCTTTACTATCACCCCGCAAATCCAACATAATTTTAGCGCGTTGGCGGAGTTCTTCCTCTAGAGGCAAAGTATCAATAGTCACGCGATCTAAATTAGCGATCGCCCTGCGGACTTGATTTCTGATTTCCGGGGGAAAAGCATTCAGCAAAGAACGAGTAATTCCCGCTTCCCCCAAAATTAACCGCCAATCTTTTAAATCCAATGCTGTTAAACAGTCTGCTACCAGCAGCAACACTTCCCCATTGGCTAATAATCCCTCAGCACCCAGTAACTCCACCCCAGCTTGATAATACTCCTGCTGACGATTATGGCGGCCTTCCCAATTGCGGCGGAAAACATTAGCATTGTAATATAGTCGCTGGGGATAAGTGGCATCTGCCATGCGAGTTACCACTGTGCGAGCGATAGAGGCAGTCAATTCTGGACGCAACCCCAATTCTTCATTTTGACTATTTTGGAGTTGAATCACCATCTGACGCTGAATAGCTTCACCAGCCATCAGAGTATCCATTCGTTCCAAAGTTGAGGTGATAATCCTGTGATATCCCCACCGTTGAAACACCTGTTCTAATCTATCTTCAATCCAGCGTTTTTGCGCCACATCTAAAGGTAATAGATCCCTTGCTCCCGCTGCTGGTTGATACACCATTATTTTTTCTTCCCACCAAACAAACCGCCAAACAAACCACCTTTTCCAGACTTATCTGGTTGCTTCTCTTCAGTTTTAGAAGCGGAACTCACTTGAGAACCACTGTTTGTAATTCCTAAAGCTTGATCTACTTTGGGTTTCCATTCCAAAGCGATTTTCTCATTGGGATCTAACTTCAGGGCGTTATCAAAGTGAATTTTTGCCATTTTCAGTTGATTTTCCCGTAAATATACCATTGCCATCAAGCTATGGCAATGACTATTTCGCGGTTCTAACTTTAAGGCATCTTGTAATTCTACTTTGGCTGGGGACAATTGGTTTTTTTCTAATAAAACTTGAGCGCGACGCAGGTATTGTTCTACGATTGACTCTTCTTCGGGTGGGGAGGTTGGCGTTGGTGGTAAATTTGGGGCAGAACCTTGAGGTTGACTAGGTGCGGACTTATTCATTGACTGTCCAGCCACCCGCATCAGATAAACTAGATTTAGCTCACTAACCTCAGCAATGATTTTGTGTACTTGTTGCAAATCACTAAATTGAGTTGGGGCAATTTTAGCGATCGCCTGCTTATATGCCATACTCACATTAGGCGCAGCTAACAATTGCCGCCCCGATTCCGTCTTCAGTCTAATTGCTCCTGGTTCTTGGGCAAATCTCTTCCCCATTTGTGTCAGAATAAACAAATACTCAGCCCGATTGCGTTCCACAGAAAACTTCTCATAAGCCGGATTAACCAACTTTGCTAAAAATTGATTAGCCATCTCTTTTTCCGACTCATTCCTCATCAAAGAACTATCTGGGTGCAATATCCGAGCAATTTGTAAATAACGGTTACGGATTTCCTTAAATTCCGCATCAATCGGCACACATAAAACTGCGTGATGATCTATGAAATCATCCGTAAATAATCCAGAATCTATTTTTAATGACATATTTATTATAGGTATCGCACCCCGGCATATTCTTTCCAGTTTACAGGGAAGTATGGGAAGTTTCAAAGCCATCCAGTAGCAACCAGGAAATTTAATACTTATTAGACGTTGTTTGAAAACTCATGATTGCTGTATCAAATGTTTTACCCCACCCTAACCCTCCCCTTGTGAAGGCTACGGTGTACACACAAGTTGTATCTGCAAGGGTTTCAGGCGTTATAGACCCCTGAAATTGTCATTACGAGCGCAAGTAATCACATAATCCCGTGGTTTTTGCGATTCCTAGGTCGCGCTAGTTCCCTCCGGGACGCAATGCGTTCGCTATCGCTTCGTTATTCCTCCTCTGTGGGAAACGCTATGGGAAGGCAATGAAAGACTTCTAGAGCGATTCCTAGGTCGCGCTAGTTCCCTCCGGGACGCAATGCGTTCGCTATCACCTGAGTTCGATATAAATAATCATCCTGAAAACTAATTATATCGGGCTTTTCTCAATTAGCAATGATTATTGACAATAAATAAACAAGAGAAAACAATCCAAAATTGAATATTTTGGACTCACAATTTAATTGCATGAAAATAATTAAATTAATAAAGCTGGTAGAGAAGTTACTTCATGTTTATCTAATTTTAAAGAAGGTTTTTTATCTTGCCAAGTATAAGCAATTAAACCAGCAATAATATTAACCATAAAATTATAAATACTGCGATGACGAGAATGAACAACTTGGGAAATATTTTGATAGCCTGCGTGGCGTAGCCATAGTTGGTCATTGACAGTTTCAATTAAAGCTCTTTTTCTTAACATAAGTTTTTCCCACAATTCAACTAATTTATTCTTCATATTCTCCTTAAAAGGAGTAATTAATTTCACATCATTTTCCAATAGTTCCTGAAATAAACTTTTAGAAATATATCCTTTATCTCCAAAAAGTCTTCCCCATAAATTTTGTGCCAAAGTAGGAACTGGTTTCCGGTCATCAACATTTCCGGGAGTAACTTGAAAAGCTAATAATTCGCCTTGTTCATTAATAATTAAATGAAGTTTAAATCCAAAGTACCAATCCACAGAACTCCTGCCCCAGCCCGATAAGCCACGGAAAACTTTATTTCTTTTTGCTCTTTTATTATGACAAATAGGAATACCCATGCTGTCAATAAAAGAGATGCCACTACTACCAAAGATACTTTACCACCAATAAATACAAAGTTGATTTTTTCGCTTTCTTCCCCCACAGGAAACCCGGCAATAAATACCTCATCTCCTACTGTGGGAACAGTACCCAAATTTGCGACAGAATAGATTTTTTTAATAGTTGAAAATTGCAATATTGCTAAATCATAATTCTGAAAGTTCACATTTTTTGGAACATCTGCTTTGTATATTTCTCCATCTGGTGTTTGAATGCGATAAGGTGGATTATCTGCTCGTAAAACATGGGCATTTGTTAATACTGTATAAACTGAATTTTGTTTATTTAGTAATATTCCCGAACCCAAAAAATCTGTTGATAATATCTTCACAGTAATAGCCGCCACTTTTTTCTGTAACTGTGCTGCTGATAATGGAATTGGCGGTTTTGTCGTGCCAGTTTCTTCAGCAGAAATACTAATATTTCCTGCCGAACTTGAAAGTAACATTGACAAACCGCCAATACAGGCGACAAATTTTAATATCCGCCAAGTCATGTTAATTTAATCCGGTTCAACAGTGGCATTATCGAGGTAAAGCTGGAAATCAATATTAATTGTGTCACCTGCACTTTCATTGAGTGTATTACCAGCAGCCAAACCCCGAGGGTCTAAGAGTCTGCGGAGAGTAGCACTGGGATTAACTCCACGTTTGAGGGTAAATAATAAATTATTACTCCCCTACTCCCCTACCTCCCCTACCTCCCCTACCTCCCCTACCTCCCCTACCTCCCCTACCTCCCCTGCCCCTGCTTGCCTTCACCCGTCATTTTCGGGTTGACAGACTAGTAGGTTACATCTCTTGTGGGGTCGGCTGCCCGCCCATTAAAAAATCCCCCACCTCACGGCAGGGGATTTTTAATTACCTAAAAGCAGTAGTCAGGATCAACCAAACTTACCAGCCGTAGAGGCAATGAGGAACGCTGCATAGGTGACGATGTAGCCAACAGTGAAGTGAGCTAAACCAACCACACGAGCTTGAACAATGGAGAGAGCAACGGGCTTGTCCTTCCAGCGAACCAAGTTAGCTAAAGGAGTACGTTCGTGCGCCCAAACCAAGGTTTCAATTAACTCTTGCCAGTAACCTCTCCAAGAGATGAGGAACATGAAACCAGTAGCCCAGATGAGGTGTCCGAAGAGGAACATCCAAGCCCAAACAGACAAGTTATTCATGCCGTAGGGGTTGTAACCGTTAATCAACTGAGCAGAGTTAGCCCAGAGGTAGTCACGGAACCAGCCCATGAGGTAGGTAGAGTTTTCGTTGAACTGAGCAACGTTACCTTGCCAAATACCGAGGTGTTTCCAGTGCCAGTAGAATGTTACCCAACCGATGGTGTTTAACATCCAGAACATAGACAGGTAGAAAGAGTCCCATGCGGAGATATCGCAAGTACCGCCACGGCCTGGACCGTCGCAGGGGAACGCATAACCGAAGTCCTTTTTATCGGGCATCAGTTTAGAACCACGAGCATCCAAAGCACCCTTAACGAGTACCAAGGTGGTGGTGTGGATAGCCAAAGCGAAAGCGTGGTGAACCAAGAAATCGCCAGGTCCAATGGTCAAGAACAAGGAATTTGTTCCAGAGTTGATGGCATCTAACCAGCCAGACAACCAAACGTTACCAGCATTGGGGTAAGCGGTGTAAGCAATACTGTCGGGGTTAGACAACAGTACATTCAAGCCATACAAAGCTTTACCTTGAGCAGCTTGGATGAATTGAGCAAATACTGGCTCAATCAAGATTTGTTTTTCAGGAGTACCGAACGCAACAACTACGTCGTTGTGAACATATAAACCCAGGGTGTGGAAACCCAAGAAGAGAGATACCCAGCTAAGGTGGGAGATGATCGCTTCTTTGTGTTGTAACATCCGGTCAAGGACGTTACCTTTGTTTTGTTCGGGGTCGTAATCACGTACCCAGAAAATTGCTGCGTGAGCAAAAGCACCAACCATCAAGAAACCAGCGATGTACTGGTGGTGGGTGTACAGTGCTGCCTGTGTGGTGTAATCCTTAGCGATGAAAGCATAAGGAGGCAGAGCGTACATATGCTGCGCTACCAAGGAACAGATAGTTCCCAAAGATGCCAAAGCTAATGACAACTGGAAGTGCAGGGAGTTGTTGATGGTGTCGTAAAGACCTTGGTGGGGCAGGTTGAACTGACCTTCGCTCTTGCTACCAGGTACTAAACCGGATTTGGAGTTCAGCATTTCTTTGATGCTGTGACCAATTCCGAAGTTAGTCCGGTACATATGACCAGCGATGATGAACAAAACTGCGATCGCCAAGTGGTGGTGAGCCATGTCAGTCAACCACAAGGATTCTGTTTGGGGGTGGAAACCGCCCAAGAAGGTAAGAATCGCAGTCCCTGCACCTGTGGAAGTACCAAATAACTGACCAGCGGTGTCAGGGTTTTGAGCGTAAACGCCCCAGTTACCTGTAAAGAAAGGAGTTAAACCTTCTGGATGGGGAGCTACAGTCAAGAAGTTATCCCAACCCACGTGAATACCACGGGATTCAGGAATAGCAACGTGAACTAAGTGACCAGCCCAAGCCAGAGAACTAACACCAAACAAACCAGCCAAGTGGTGGTTTAGGCGGGGTTCAGCACTCTTGAACCAAGAAAGGCTAGGACGGAACTTGGGTTGTAAATGTAACCAACCAGCAAATAGGAACAATGCGGACAACAAGAGCAAACCAACGGAACCAGTATATAGTTCGCTGTTTGTCCGCATCCCGATGGTGTACCACCAGTGATAAACACCAGAGTAAGCAATGTTTACAGGGTTGCTTGCACCAGCTTGGGTGAAAGCGTCAATTGCAGCTTCACCGAAGTGAGGGTCCCAAATTGCATGGGCAATTGGACGGACGTGAAGGGGATCTTTAATCCACTGTTCAAAGTTACCTTGCCAGGCCACGTGGAACAGGAGGCTGGATGCCCACAGGAAGATGATTGCCAAGTGACCGAAGTGCGTAGCGAAAATCTTTTGGTAAAGATTCTCTTCCGTCATGCCATCGTGGCTTTCAAAGTCGTTGCCTGTAGCGATCGCATACCAAATCCGACGAGTAGTCGGGTCCTGTGCGAGATCCTGGCTAAATTTTGGAAATTTTGTTGCCATAGGTGTGATCTGTCCTCTGACCTTTAGCCATTATTTGTCAGCAAAATTTTAGATTTTAGATTCTGGATTTTGGATTAAATCTCAAATCCAAAATCCCTACGGGTTCGGCAGTCGCTCATGGGGGAAACCCCCAAGACCGCGCTGCCTCACCAAAATTCCACTGATTCTTATCCTACTGAAAGGATGTGTGCGTGGAAGAATGCCCAAGTGGTAGCAATTCCTCCTAATAGGTAGTGAGCCACACCTACAGCCCGACCTTGAGTGATGCTCAGTGCGCGAGGCTGAATTGTTGGGGCTACTTTCAGTTTATTGTGCGCCCAAACAATGGACTCAATTAGTTCTTGCCAGTAGCCACGACCACTGAACAGGAACATTAAGCTGAACGCCCAAACAAAGTGAGCGCCTAAGAACATGAGTCCGTAAGCGGACAATTCAGTTCCGTAGGAGTTGATTACTTGTGTAGCTTGCGCCCACAAGAAGTCACGTAACCAACCGTTGATGGTGATAGCACTTTCAGCGAAGTTACCGCCAGTAATGTGATTTACTGTACCATCTGCATCTACTGTTCCCCAGACATCAGACTGCATCTTCCAACTAAAGTGGAAAATTACAATTGATAAGGAGTTATACATCCAGAAGAGTCCGAGGAAGATATGATCCCAACCGGAAACTTGGCAAGTACCGCCACGACCTGGACCATCGCAAGGGAATCGGAAGCCTAAGTTAGCCTTGTCTGGAATCAGACGAGAACTACGGGCGTACAATACACCTTTGAGCAAGATGAGAACAGTAACGTGAATGGTGAATGCGTGAATGTGGTGAACCATGAAGTCCGCTGTACCCAATGTAATGGGCATCATAGCGATCTTATCGCCGATAGCAACAATTCCACCACCAAAAGCATGACTAACTACTTGAAGAGCGTTAGGTGCTGTATTACCAGGCGCTAATGTGTGCAGGTTTTGTACCCATTGAGCAAATACTGGTT
Source organism: Anabaena sp. 54 (assembly GCF_017355725.1). Lineage (NCBI taxonomy): Bacteria > Bacillati > Cyanobacteriota > Cyanophyceae > Nostocales > Nostocaceae > Anabaena > Anabaena sp. 54. The sequence goes on along the minus strand of NZ_JAAVWA010000037.1, from coordinate 27,040 downwards.
GCAATTGAATTGCACTGTCGGAGAACATATCCTGGGGACGACCCAAGGCACGCATGGTGTCATTATGGATGTACAAACCAAAGCTGTGGAAGCCTAAGAAAATACAAACCCAGTTGAGGTGAGAAATGATAGCGTCACGGTGACGAATCACGCGATCTAAAACGTTGTTTTGGTTCACAACAGGATCGTAATCGCGCACCATGAAAATGGCTGCGTGGGCAGCACCACCAACAATCAAGAAACCACCTATCCAAATATGGTGAGTGAAGATACACAATTGTGTTGCGTAATCAGTTGCCAAGTAAGGATAGGGAGGCATCGCGTACATATGGTGAGCGATGATGATTGTTAAGGAACCCAAGAAAGCTAGGTTAGTAGCTAATTGAGCGTGCCAAGAAGTGGTGAGGTTTTCGTAAAGACCTTTGTGACCTTCGCCAGTGAAAGGACCTTTATGAGCTTCTAGAATATCTTTAATGCTATGACCGATACCCCAGTTAGTACGGTACATATGACCAGCAATGATGAACAGTACAGCGATCGCTAGGTGGTGATGAGAAATATCAGTCATCCACAAGCCGCCTGTAACTGGGTTTAAACCACCCTTAAATGTGAGGATATCAGCGTAAGCTCCCCAATTTAAGGTGAAGAAAGGTGTTAAACCACTGGCGAAACCAGGGTAAAGTGCTGCCATTTTTGCTGTATCAAACAGCAACTCATGAGGCAGAGGGATGTCCTTAGCTGCTACACCTGCATCTAACAGTTTGTTGATGGGTGCAGACACATGGATTAAGTGACCAGCCCATCCCAAAGAACCACAGCCTAGCAACACTGATAAGTGATGATTCAGCATTGACTCCACATTCTGGAACCATTCCAGTTTAGGAGCGCGTTTGTGGTAGTGAAACCAGCCAGCAAATAAGAACAAGCCTGCTAATACCAAGCCGCCAATTGCAGTTACATATAGCTGGAAGGAGCTAGTGATACCCCAGCCACGCCATACTTGGAACAAGCCAGAGGTGATTTGAATGCCGCGGAAACCGCCGCCCATATCACCGTTTAAAATGTCTTGACCAACAATAGACCAAACTGTTTGGGCGCTGGGCTTAATGCCTAATGGGTCAGCCAGCCAAGCTTCGTAGTTCGAGAACTTAGCACCGTGGAACAACATTCCGCTCAACCAGATTGCTACTACAGCCAAATGGCCGAAGTGAGCGGCGAATATCTTGCGGGAAATGTCTTCTAAATCGCTTGTATGTGTATCAAAATCATGGGCGAGGGCATGGAGGTTCCAAATCCAGGTTGTGGTTTTTGGACCTCTGGTTAAGGATCTGTCGAAATGTCCTGGCTTTGCCCATTTTTCAAATGAGGTAGGAACCGGGTCATTGTCAACGATCACTCTTGCTTTTTTTTCCTCTCGCTCCGGAGGACTAATCGTCATTCGACCTCCTCTCTATAAGGAATGGGGAATCATGAATACCACCTAGAATAACACAGTCGCCGTTTTCAGATTGGTCTGGACTAGCGATGGGGTTGCCGTGTGGAAAAGAAAAGTTGTTTCTGTTGAATTATAGAGTCTGAACTTGCACATTGTTATAGACCTGTTAACAATAATTAAAAATAGCCAAATTTATTGTCCAATCGGCTTTATAAGTTCCTATACATTGTCCAAAAGTCAATAGACTCTTCATTTAATTTACAAAGAACAACAATTTGGAAAACTTATGATTCATACGCAAAGCCGCTCAAACTCCTGCCATTTGGCTACTTTTATCTAAAATCAGCGGTCTGAAACCAAATTTATTTTCTGAGAATAAGTCAAAAAAATCACTTATTCGACATTTTAATCAGATAAAAGTAGGTAAATTTATAACTTTGGTAGTAGATTTATGCTCTTATCCATAGTCCATGAGCCATAATTTGCGTCACAATAATGGCGTTAATTGTTAAAAACTATTACGGAATAAAAACATGAACACTGGGTGCAGAAAATTTTTTGATCAACTTTTTTCCAAGAGATTCCCAATTATTAAGTGGCTTGCTGCATTAGTGCTAGTTTTAAACTTAAGTGGTTGTGTTGAAGCAGCAAATAGCCAGGAAGTATCCACCAATCCTTTCATGAAAACGCTCCCAGCCTCAGAAATTTCTGGGACTTTTTCAGAAACTGCACCACCTGATGTTATTCAAGCATTGCGTCCCAGTCTAGAAGGTTATCAACCTCAAGTCAGCATCATTAGTCCCCAAGTAGATGAAATTCTTCCAGACAATATAGTTAAAGTCCAGTTGCGGGTTAAGGACTTACCGATATTTAAAGACCCTCAATGGCAACTTGGACCCCATTTGCACCTAATTTTAGACAATCAACCTTATATAGCTGTTTACGATTTAAATCAGTCGGTGGTATTGTCAGACTTATCCCCCGGTACGCATACTCTTCGCGTTTTTGCTTCTCGTCCGTGGCATGAAAGTTTTAAAAATGAAGGCGCTTATGCTCAAACTACATTTCACGTTTTGACGAAAACTGAGGAAAACAACCCAGATTCTAAATTACCCCTACTTACTTACAGTCGTCCCAATGGTGGTTATGGGGCAGAACCAATTATGCTGGACTTCTACCTAACTAATGCACCGTTGCACAGTATTGCTGAAACTAATCCTGACGATACTATGAGCAATTGGCGCATTCGTAGTACAGTTAATGGTGAAAGCTTTATTCTTGATCGTTGGCAACCTATTTATCTTAAAGGCTTTAAACCTGGTAAAACTTGGGTAAAACTGGAATTCCTTGATAATGAAGGACAACCTGTGAAAAATGCCTTTAATACCACTATCAGACTAATTAATTACCAACCCAATGGTCAAGATACTCTTTCTAAAATTGTCAGAGGGGAATTGACAGCAGATGAAGTTCGGGGTATTGTAGACCCAACTTATACAGCTAAGATTCCAGGTACTGAATCTACCGCTACACCAACTCCAGAAACTAAAGTCGAAAAACAACCAATTCCCGAAGTTAAAGTTCCTAAAGTTACACCAATTCCTGAAACTAAAGTCGAAAAACAACCAATTTCTGAAGTTAAACTTCCTGAAGTTACACCAACTCCAGAAACTAAAGTCGAAAAACAACCAATTCCTGAAGTTAAAGTTCCTGAAGTTACACCAACTCCAGAAACTAAAGTCGAAAAACAACCAATTCCCGAAGTTAAAGTTCCTGAAGTTACACCAACTCCAGAAACTAAAGTCACAGAAACAAAAGAATTGAATCTGGATAAACCAGATACAGGTTCATCTAAGCAATCTCAAATTCAAGAGTAATTAGAGTAACAATACCTTGTCGAAATTGAAAAAAGTCTTGATTTGTAGCGACTGTCTTGATTGTCAAGCGATCGTTAAGGAAAAATTTAAAGTCTAGGAAAAAAGTCAGAAAATAGAGGAGAAAAACAGAACAGAACAAAACAGGTAAATTATAGATTGCCATAAATTACCAAACTAGATTGGAGGTATAAAAACGACAGTAGAACTTTATGCAGAAATTGGTTGTGAGTCTTGAGAAATAGACCAAGGAAGATGATCTCGAATCATCGCATTTAAAATAACTAACATTTTATGAACGCAAGCAGTAATGGCCAATTTTTTGGGTTTACCACGTTCAACCAAGCGCTCATAAAAAGTTTTGATAACAGGATTATGACGCATGGCAACAACAGCACCCATATAAAGAATGGCACGAACATGGGCGCGACCACCATTAATCATGCGCTTACCTTTGTGCTGACCACTATCATGATTAATTGGTGCAACACCAACTAAGCGAGAGATTTGTTTGGCAGTTAATTGACCTAATTCTGGTAAGTCAGAAACTAAAGTGGTAGAAATTACTTGACCAATGCCAGGAGTAGTTTTGAGTAGATTGACTTTATCAATCCATTGTTGATTATTTTGGGTCAACGTCTCAATTTCTTGATTGAGTTGTTGAAGATGTTGCTCAAGATAATCAATATGGGATTCAATATCTGTCAAAGCTTTACCACGAGCGCGGTCACGGCGATTCTTTTCCGCTGTAGACATTTCTACTAATTGTCTTCGGCGACTAATTAATTCGCCTAATTGACGTGACATTTCACAATCAAAATGCTAACACCTCCGGTTTCATTGCTTCACCGAAATGCGCCAAAATCTGTGCATCAATGGCATCGGTTTTGGCTAACTTACCTGTAGCTTTAGCAAAGTCTCTTCCCTGACGAGGATTGATTAATGCTACTGGTAAAAGAGCCGCTTGCAATTGAATGATTAATTCTGTTTCTAGTCCTCCTGTTGCTTCCAGTACGATTAGGTTTAAATCGTTAGATTGAAGTTGCTTAACTAGATTAGCTATTTCTGTTTCAGTATTAGCAAATTGAAATGCTTTACCCATTGGACGGATATAAACATCAAGTGTTGCTTTACTTACGTCAATGCCTACCCATTGGGAGATATAATCCATTTTTAACTCTCCAATTTCAATTACTTCTTTTTAATTTGTTTTGTTTTTATTCATCCCCTTGATTTCACTCATCCTTGCACGATACGGGCTATATTATCTATGTCTTTGTTCATAGTTTTTACCCCAGGCGACTGTTCGAGTTCTGTCATGGAGATTGTTGTGGTGATCCTTGCTACAAAGCGGTCTTTTCTGACCCAGGTTGGGACGGTCTACCACTTCTTCTAACATACCTCTAAGATACAAGGTTGGGTTGAGGCACGAAACCCAACAAATGCGTCGGGTTGCGCTGTCGCTTAACCCGACCTACAAAAAATGGACAAGGTATTGGAGTAAGCCACAAAATAAATGATCCTGTTTTGTCATGCTGAGTGTAGCGTTCGCGGAGCGTGGCGTTAGCCATAGCGAAACGAAGCATCTCAAGAGATTCTTCACTACACTTCCTTTCGTTCATAATGACATTGGGCATTTCTTTTTGTGGAGTTCTCTTAAGGGACTTCCAAGAAATAAATTATCCTGATTAACGAACCACAGAGGCGCAGAGGACACAGAGGAATAAGGGTTTGAGAGATTTTTGCGTTAGGTGGTTGAGTATTTTTTTATTTGGAAGTCCCTAACAAAAAATACTCAGTTGCAAATTTTGAGATAAAGTTTCCATGAGTGCTAAACCAGCTACAGGATTACCTACAATATCTAAAGCAGGACTGTAGCTGGCAATAGCAGCGATCGCCGAAGGCATTGCTCCCTGATTTGGTATGATGGCGACAAGTCCACCACCAATACCCGATTTTATCGGTAAGCCAATTTTCACAGCATATTCTGCGGAAGCTTCATATAAACCACAAGTTAACATCACCGTATTTACGGTTTGACGGTGTTTGTCATTTATGAATTCGCTTTTACAGGCTAATATTTTTCCCAGTTTAGCTAAATCTTCTACCCGTCCAGATATACAGCATATTTGTTCATAAACGTCTAGAGATAATTCAATATTATTTAAATTTCCCGATTCGTAGAGATAGTTGGCAATATCTATATTTATTTGGGAGCGACTAGCACGAACTGAAGCTAGAATATCTGTGTCTATATATATTTGAGTACCTGCTAATTTATTTAACCAATTACAAAACAATTGTGTACATTCATGTCCATCCTTTCCTGGTAGCTTATCAGCAAGAGTAATAGCACCACTATTAATCATAGGGTTGCGAGGATATCCATGATCTTCTTTTAATTGCAATAAAGAATTAAAGGGTGCATCCGAGGGTTTAACCCCAACCCATTGTAAAACCTGTTTTTCTCCGTAATATTCCAGCAGGTATAGTAGAGAAAATGGCTTAATGACACTCATAAATGGAAATACACAATCGGTATCTCCTAAACTATAATTTTCTCCTGATTCACAACTTATATAAACAGCAAATGAGTTAGGATTAGCCGTAGCTAATTTGGGAATGCGTTCAATAACTTTTCCTTTTGCTGCTTGGGTTTTAGCTTGTTCTACCCAGATAGATAAATTATGTATATTAATGCTTTTTATTCCTAGCACAAGCCTAAACCTCAAATCATGAAGATAATCTGGATTATATCTTAATGAGTAATTACTCTAACTTTTTATGTAACTAATTTTAAATACAAAACCGAAAATTTACGTAATATTAGTAATTACGGGTAATTGGTAAAAAGCAATAAAAAGATAAATATTCCCTTTCTTGTGTTCCCTGTTCCCTGTTCCCTGTTCCCTCTTCTTAGATAAGATAGACTGATTAACAACCAAGTTGTCGGAAAAGATAAATTGGTTTATTTCCCTAATAACAAGGTTTTTAAGAGTACATGAACAAAAGATTTATTTTAACTTTGATTTCTAGCCCCGTGTTGTTTACATCCATGTTATCTATGGTGATGATGGGTAGACCTGCTCATGCTAGTCAAACAGTTGACACTGCTGGTACTCATGAATCTTGTGTCATGTCTCCCCATTCAGCAACTCCGAACAAGGTATGTATACAGGTGAGTAATACTCCTTTGGGCGTTGCTAAAGAAACCATGCAAGTGGCACAAGCGGACACAAATAATCCCAAAGAACTAGAATTTTCTGATGCTGAAAGTGATTTAGCTATCAAGCTATTTGGCTGTGATTGCCCTGTTTGTATCAATGCTGCTCGGCAATTGAATGGTTCAGCGCCTTTACCAGTATAGAAGGAAAGGGCAAACAGCAGGAAGCGGGGGAAGAATTTTCTTCTTCTTCTTCTTTCTTCTTTTTTGTGAACTACCTACACTTCCCTTGCGGGTAAGTATAGGCTTCCTACCCAGTTAACAGCTTTTTGCTCTTCGAGAACAACAAGACTGATGTTAAGGCGATAGGCTGACCCCTCGTTCCAAAGGCAAAATCAAGGTTAATCAACAAAAATGATCATGTATCTAGCTTGGTTATCGCTATTCTCTCGCCTTGCCGAGATATTCAATTCATAACACAAATTTTGTGAATTGTCTCCATGTTTTCCTTCCTTGCTGTCGCGTTGGTCGGAAAACCGTCGTCAATTCACGCGCCATTCATCCCCCCCCCGCTACCCTATCGGGTCAGACGTGGGGCTTCTGTCGGTTAAGCTAAACTCCTGACTCCTGACTCCTGACTCCTGACTCCTATTCCCTAATAATACTTCTCGAATTATTTCCGTTGGTACTTCGTCGGTAACTTTGACTGCGCCAATTTGGGTTGGTAGGACAAAGCGGACTTTGCCAGATTTAACTTTTTTGTCTAATTGCAAAGCATCAATAAGAGCTTCAATATCTAAATCTGCGGGTATTTGGGTGGGTAAACCTGCTTTTTTGATTAAGGCGTTTTGACGTTCTGTGTCTGCTTGTGTCCAAAGTCCTAATTTTACAGCAATGTCTCCGGCTGCTACCATACCAATACCGACAGCTTCACCATGTTTGAATAAACGGTATTCGGTGAGGCTTTCTACTGCATGACCGATAGTATGACCATAATTTAAAATTGCTCTTAATCCAGATTCTTTTTCATCTTTGCTGACAACATCTGCCTTTGCTTGACAGGAATGAGTTAATATGCTGTTTATCAGGTCGGATTTTACATAGCGGAGTTGATCAAGGTGTTTGCTTGCTGTTAGTTGAGTAAACAGTTCGGTGTCCCAAATGATCCCGTATTTGATCACCTCTGCCATTCCTGCTCGAAATTCCCGTGCTGGAAGGGTTTTTAAGACTTCTGGGTCAATTAAAACTAGACTGGGTTGATGAAATGCACCAATCAAGTTTTTACCGTGGGGATGATTTACGCCGGTTTTGCCACCAATAGCCGAATCTACCATTGCTAAGAGACTGGTAGGAACTTGCACTACATTGATGCCTCTGAGCCATGTGGCGGCAGCAAAGCCTGTCATATCACCAATTACACCTCCCCCCAAGGCGACCATTGTTGAGGAGCGTTCTAGGCGATTTTCCAGGGCAATGTCGTAGAGTTTTTGAATGGAGTTGAGGGTTTTGTAGCGTTCTCCTGGGGGTAGGTTGTAGCTAACGACTTGAAAACCGGCATTTTCTAAAGAGGCGATCGCTCTTTCGCCATAATATTTAAATATCATCGGGTTGGAAACTAGCAATACTTTCTTACCTAGTTTCAAAGTCGCCATTTGTTCACCTAGTTGATCTAAACTCCCAGGTGCAATGGTAATATCATAAGATTTTTCTGGTATATCTACTTTAATTACAGAACTCATTCCCTAACCCTAATATAATCACTCGTCTGGGTATTTTACCCCAAGTTGACAACCTCTTTTCTATTCCCTGTTCCCTTTCATAATTATTGATGATTGAATAGAAATAAGTAACTAATCTGGAGCAAAACAAATGGCTGTAGTTGAATATATTGTCTTTCTAGGCGTGTTTATGGGTGTAGCTGTAGGCTTGTTATTTGGTCTACGCGGAGCTAAGATCCTCTAATCCTACAATTAGACGCTAATTAAACCCACTTTATGTGGGTTTAGGTATCGGTTTCAATCAGATTATCAAATGTCTATTTATTACTTTGCTGTTTGATTGCAAGTTTTCACCACTTCGATCTCTAACTCAAGTATCCGAGCAATTTGTTCTACAGTTAGTCCCTCATTTAATAAACCAATTCTCAATTATCAGATCCTCAAAATCCTGAAAATCTGCCACATTATTTGTTACTAAAATCAAGTCATTGCAGAAGGCAATACTGGCAATTTGTCCATCAATAAAAGCAGGTGTTTTACCAATTTTCGATAATCTAGCTCTTTCCTGTGCGTGCCATTTTGCAGCTTTGAGATCATAATCAAACACAGGCAAATCTAACACAGAATCTTGAATGTATTTCCATAAAGAATCCTTGCGTTTAGATGCTGGTAAACGCCAACAGCCATAAAGGATTTCATGAACAACAAGACTTGCTACTGCTACTTCTGAACGATAGCGATTTAATTGATCTAAAACCTGAGTATTGGGAATTGGCCGACTCGGTTCTGAGATAATATTAGAGTCTAGTAAAAAGCGAACTGTCATAAATCAATCTCGCGTCCTGGACTACGATCTCTAATATCTGCAAAATCTTCATCTGTAAATTCAATTCCTTCTCTTTCAATTGTTTCTCGAAACCTTAAAACCCCTTCCCAAAAGCTATCTCCTTTATTCTGTAATGGTTTTTCCTGTACTTGTTCTTTTATTTGTGACAGTTTATGTTTGAGAAATTGAATAAAATCTAAAACTTCCTGTTGTTTATCGGTTGGTAACTCTCGCAGGTTTTCTAAAACTGCTTGTTCAATGGTCATTGTTTCACCTCTACTACTAGGCTATAATTCTATTGTAAATGACATCAGCATTAATTTTTAATTTCTCCTCCATTGTTGAGATCAATTCCTAATATTGCCCATTGTTGATTTATCCAATCTGTAGCTGTTGCTTCATCGGTTTCAATGGTTTTTTCTACTCCTATTTTAGCAATTTCTAGAAGTTGTTTGGATTTTAGTTTTAAATCAAAACTTTCCAGAAATAAGAGAAATCTTTTTAATTAATCATTTGCCATTCACGAGCATCTACAAATAAGGATAAATGTTTAACATTGGTAGTAGCAACAATTACTTGATTTCCATTTAATTCTTCTATTTTTGCTTGTGCTGCTAAAATAACATCACCATCAAGAGATTTAGGATCAGCAGTTGGTTTTCCTGTGTTTCTAATTTCTGCCCAAAATTGTGCTGCTAAAAGCATGGTAGCAGTAGTAATAGGCAAGTAAGTAATCGCTTGCTTGAGTTGATCTAAACGTTTAATTCCTTTTGTTTTTCCCGCTCTTAACAGTTCTCGTCTTACTTCATAATCAGCAATTTCTGGTAAAATTATTTGATAACTTTTTAAGGGTAATTCATCTAACCATTCTTTACACTCCTGACAATTAGAATTAGAACTTTTAGGATTTGTTACCATTCCTAAAATATTTGTGTCGAGGAAAATCAATTTATTCATATAAATTCAGCTTAATCTTAAAAAGGATTATCATCAATTTCTTGTTTTTGCCGCAAATATTCCCAAGTTTCCGTTTGTTCTTCTTGTTCTCCTTCTTCTAACCACTCTTTGGTTAATTCTTTGAGTGCTTGATGTTGTTGATTTAAAATTTGTTGTTGTGCGTCTATTTCTAGCTGAGAATGGTTAAAAATCTCAGGTTTAAAAGTAACACTTTCTCGAAATACTCGCATCATTTTTAGTAAATTCGGCCAGTACTCTTTAGGTGTTGCTTGAATTTCTCGTAAAATTTTTATGAGATGATTTTCTTCGGTAGTGTTACTTAATTCTGGTTTATTGATTAAATCAGATTGAGACATAATTATTTATTCCTCATAATGTTGATAAAGCGTAATTAGTCATGGGAATCCTATCTTTATATTATGACAAAATCTGCCGTGATAGTAAGCTGTTAAATTGATCAGGGAAAATATATATAAATATTATACAACAGGAAATTAACTAATGATGCTTTTGATATCAATTCCTAATATTGCCAATTGCTGATTTATCCAATCTGTAGCTGTTGCTTCATCGGTTTCTATCGCTTTTTCTACTCCTATTTTAGCAATTTCTAGAAGTTGTTTGGATTTTTGCTTTAAATCAAAACTTTCGAGCAATTTTGAATTAATATGGGTAACTAAATATTAGGCAGTGAGTTAATAATCTCTACAGCCTTAATTGCTGAAGTGTCTGGCTGAAAACCAAGATGTGAGTTGAGAAGCTTTAAAGGGCCTTTATTAAATTGAGGACAAGCTTCAATACGAGCGAAGATATCTATAATAATTTCCTGATAATCTTCAATTAACACAGGAAGATGACCCTTATGTGCTGAAATATCAAAAGTAAATTCTTCCTCGGAGTCATAAAAAAAGTTGCAGCCATTTGCATCTTTTCCTACCCATCCAACAAGATCGCTGAACTTTCTCCAGATACTTTGATTGAATATACCATCAGGCTTGCCACCAACGCTTAAATAAATTTCTTTTTGGATGCTGAATCCAAATTTACCATTGCTATGTTCTACCCACAATTTGTCAATTTTGTAGAGGTCTGTGCATGGAAAATCTTTTACGTCTTCCTTGGTCAATTGATCCCCCTGAGTTTTACCTACAGCATTGAGCATAAGTTTATAAGTCAGATAATTAGCATTTTCCCAAGCATCTTCCCATTTACTTTCTGATAATAGTTCAGTGAGTTCTCTATAGTCTATGCCTTCTGAGCTAATACTATCTGCATGAGGTGGTTGTTGAGGAGTTTTGGTGAGTGATTTAGGCTGAGTTATTATAGACTGTGACTCTGGGTCTCTTCCAGTAATAGCAGAAATCAGTTTGTTCATTGGGTTAGATTCTTCTTTACGAAAATCACAATACTGATATTTTTGCAATTTTGGAAAAGCATTTTTTACGGTATCTATCATTCCCTCTTGTGTATTCATGAGGATAACTAGGCCTGTTTGAATTTCAGGCTTTTTTCGCAAAACTTTTTTCAAAAAGAAATTGATTTCTTTGTGTTGTATTTTTCCTGTACCATTATTACTAATAAATACAAGGAAAGCTTTAACTTCACTAATACTATCTAGAATTTGTTTTTCCCATTCTTTAAATGGTATTAAGTTATCCTCATCATAAAACGTGTTGATTCCTTGACTTTGCAACCTGCTTTTAATTTTTCCTACCTCTGGCTTGTCTTTGCTATTGTGGCAAATAAAAACATCATATTTTTCCATTTTATTCCTCCACACCTGCAATAATCGCCAACGCCTTCGCATACTGTTCCAAACCACCTCGCAAAGCAGCCAACTCACTTCGCAATTTTGATTCTTCTGACCAACTTACCTCATGTTCCTTGGGACTCACCCCTATAGGTCGTCTTGCTTCCCAAGCCTGTAACACAGGATGCCATTTAGCTAAAAATGGTCTTAACCCATTATTCAGCACCGCAATAGCAATACCCCCGACTGAGTTTTTAGAAGCACCTACATCAGGTCCAGCAGCTTTGAGAACTTCACGGGTAGTTCCGAATAAACTATACAGAGAGTTCAACGCTTCTCGCGCTAACCCCTGGTCAACTTCTAAAGACTGGACAGCAATACGCGTTACCAGTTCCACATACAACGACCAAGCGGCTTTTCGTTCCGTTGTGTCAGCTTCCCATTCCGCAGAACCTATACCAAAGGGAAGACTAATAGATACTTTTTTTAATTTTGCGGGATCATGCTTGGGCATAAAAAGCAACGTTAATAAAATCAGTAATTTGTTAAGGGACTTCCAAATAAAAAAATACTCAACCACCTAACACAAAAATCTCTCAAACCCTTATTCCTCTGTGTCCTCTGCGCCTCTGTGGTTCGTTAATCAGGATAATTTATTTCTTGGAAGTCCCTAAATCTAATTATATTGTCTTTTTAGGCATCCTAGCCCTAAAATTTGGAATAAAGACCAAATATTCTGGCAATTACCACCCAGGGCTATTTCGTTCTAGATACAACCTGCAACCCACTTTATTTTTAATAAAAAAAATAATTAAATTAACTCTAAACTTACCCTATCCTCACCATAATTAGCGACTAAAACAAATAACTTCAACCATCGAGAACCCAGTAAAATTTCCTGTATTTCATCTCCAGCAAATACAGGAACTTCAAACTCTTGACCATCTATAATTACCCTACCATGATAAACATCAAATTCAGTTTCTCCTTGAGCAGTTCTTAATTTATTCTGACGTAAAAAAGGCCAATCAAGACTTTGTACATCTTGTTTATTCATGGCTAAATATTCAGTAAATCCTGTGTCTAACATTGTTTCTACAGGAAAACTGAAATTATCTCCATTAATTAAATCAATGTCCAAATAAATTTGACCTTTATCTCCAAATCTTCCCTCAATCATATTCTGCCACTAACTCCCGTTTCATTAATGCCATAAATATGATGAATCACATGAGGATACTTTTCTCTAGCCATTTTACTAGCTACCTCTTGATCCTGATCAATAAAATAATCCCCGCTATCAGGTTCAATAGCAATATACCAACCATAATATTTATCTAATATTTCTGGTTTTAAACGCTCAAAAATTACCCAACAACGATCAGAAAATGCCTGTCTTCTAGCTCTATCTTCAGCTTTTTGTTCTTGGGTCCACTGAATTTCGGGAAATACTCGACCACGACGGACAACTCTTTGGGGTGTGGATTGTGTCATCTTCATCATCTGCTTAAAGTTCACCCTAAATTCTAGCATATTCGAGTCCTCTCCCAGTCAGGGAGAGGTAATTTTCAACTGTTATATCATCGCTGGAGTTGGTGTTTTTTCCTGCTTTTGGAATGGTGGACGCATTTCCAAACCTAGCAAGTTCAACATTTCTTTATCTGCGTCATAATCAGGACAGGGAGTAGTCACTGTCAACATTTTATTATCATCGCTGGAGAAGATGGAATTTGCACCAGCCATGAAGCATAAAGCCTGTTCTACTTGGGAAAGTCTCGCCCTACCTGCACTCAAACGCACGTCAGATTTAGGCATAATAATTCTAGCAGTCGCAATCATCCGCACCACATCCCAAATGGGGACATCAGGTTGATTTTCTAAAGGTGTACCGGGAACTTGGGAAAGAATATTGATGGGTACAGATTCGGGGTGAGGTTGTAAATTTGAGAGAGTATGTAACATTCCGACTCTATCGCTAATATTTTCCCCTAAACCGAGAATACCGCCCGAACATACGGTAACATTAGTTTGGCGAACATTAGCAATTGTATTCAAGCGATCGCTATAAGTTCGAGTCGTAATCACTGTGCTGTAGTATTCCTCAGAAGTGTCGAGATTATGGTTATAAGCATATAATCCCGCATCCTCTAACCGCTTGGCTTGGTTTTCTGTCAACATTCCCAAGGTACAGCATACCTCTAAACCCATGCCAGTTACGTCCTTAACCATATCCAGAACTTCCTCAAATTGGGAATTATCCCGAACTTCTCGCCAAGCAGCACCCATACAAACGCGACTTACACCGCTTTCTTTAGCTGTTTTGGCAATATTTATGACTGTTTCTTTTTCTAACAGTGCTTCGGGTTTTACCTCGGTTTTGTAGCGGGAAGATTGAGCGCAATAACCGCAATCTTCTGGACAAGCACCAGTTTTAATAGAGATAAGCTTACAAACTTGTATTTGTTGCGGTTGATGATATTGACGATGCACTGTAGCAGCTTGATAAATTAGCTCTAGAAATGGTGTATTATATATTGTCAATATCTCTGTTGGTTGCCAATTGTAGCGTATTCCCACCGTAATTATCCTTTTTGCAGTCTTTTGGTTTAATGTTCAAATTAGTATAGCTGATACAAAATATTTAAATTTGAGTATATGACATCAGAGCCACCAATTCTGACAAGCGATCGCCTAATATTAAGAATGGCAGTGATGGAGGATATTCCCTACATACTCAAATATTTTACGGAAAATAAAGAATATCTTACGCCATTTTATCCTCAATGGGATGAAAATTTTTTTACTGACGATTATTGGGAGTATCAAGTAGAAACGAGTTTCTGGGAATTTGTGAACAACTATTCATTAAAACTATTTATTTATCGGAAACACCAGCCTAGAAAAGTTATGGGAACAGCTAATTTTAGCAGCTTTGTCTATAGTGCTGCTCAATTTTGTCAATTAGGATACAGTTTAGCAGAATCAGCACAAGGTTATGGTTACATGACAGAAGCCTTGTCTATTTCCACTAAGTATGTTTTTCAAGAATTAAATCTGCACCGCATTATGGCTAATTATATGCCCCATAATCGCCGCAGTGGTAATGTTCTTAAAAGGGCTGGTTTTGTAGTTGAAGGATATGCTAGAGATTATTTAATGATTAATGGTAAATGGGAAGATCATATTTTTACAAGTTTAACAAATCCCCACTGGCGATCGCATTTATAATACACCAGATCCCCGACTTCTTGGAGAAGTCGGGGATCTGAAGATAATTATGGAGAAATAAATTATGTCAATATAAATAATCGCGGGGCTATTTTAACCATACATATTTTATCAAATATTTTAAGTTTTAATACGTAGTCATTTAACCTTTATTAAGGGTATTCTTGAAAAGGCTTATACTACATTATGAAGTGCGGAATATCGGATATACAGAACTTCCCGGTGTTATGAGGTACATATCTAGCGGGCAAGATGCCCGCACCACAAGATTTTCATGATTCAACTTTGTACCTCATCAGAGCGGAAAATGCTGTCAGTTACCCCTGACCTCATAACCTTGTAAGAGAACGAAAAAACTTTTTCAGGACTTAGTTAAAAACGCTTGAATCTTGTTTATAAAATCAACTAATTCTAATAACAATTCATAAGCACCAACAAAACTCTGTTTGCGACTGAGTTGTTCTAGTTCTTCTGCAATTTTCTGTATGGCTGTAGTGCCAATATTACCACTAGAACCTTTAAGATGATGAGCTTCTCTGGCCAGTTGAGGAAAGTCATTAACGGCAATTGCGGCTTTAATTCCCTTTACATGAAACAGGCTATCTTCCACAAAAACTTTTAATATTTCTAACTCAAATTCTGGATCATTTTCTGAGATTTGATGTAGATGTTCCCAATCAATTGGTAAATCTGTTAACGGATTATTTGTAATTAAAACTACTGGCTCAGATTCAGGAATAGTCACTACTCGTCCCGCTATAATTCTCGAACTCCAAAGCTCTAATAATGTTGCTAATTTATCCTTAGTAATTGGTTTGCTAAAATAGTCATCCATACCAGCATCTAAACAATTCTGTTGATCCTCCTTCATGGCATTAGCAGTAATAGCAATAACTATAGGTTGTCGATGATTAACAAATGAACTTATTGGCCGAGAACGAATTACTTTTGTAGTTTTTAAACCATCGAGAATTGGCATTTGACAGTCCATCAAAATCAAATCATAGGCAATGTTATCCAACATTTCCAAAACTTCTTGGCCATTGGCTACAATATCAGCTTTATAGCCTAAACTGTCGAGTTGCTTGAGGATAACTTTTTGATTAACTGGATTATCTTCTGCTACCAGCAATTTTAACTTTGATGTTGTAGAATCAGATATCTTTTCATCCAACACAGTTATAGAAGATTGCTCAATTTTAGAAGATTGGAAATTATCTAATTTTGGTTGATTTGCTAAAATATCCATGATAGTATCTAGCAAACGAGAAGGCTTTATTGGTTTAACTAAATAACTAATAAATCCTATGTTGATTGCTTTTTTCCATTCATCCTTTTGATTACTAGAAGTCAATAGAACTAAAGGAATATTGCTAATAGCAGAATTAGCCTTAATTTGTGATCCCAGCGTTAGACCATCTATCGCAGGCATTTGCATATCAATTATAACAATATCATAGGGGTGATTTTCGGCAGCCTTTTGTAAAGCTGCAAGACCAGTATTTGCACAAGCAGCTTCATCTACCCACATTCCCCAATGAGTAGCTTGATGATAAATAATTCTCCGGTTAGTCCCATTATCATCTATTACTAACAACCGCTTATTAGTCAATATATTAAGGTCTAAAATCTGAGAAGAAGGCTGGATTTGTTTCATAAAAGGTAGCTCAAACCAAAATTGAGATCCTTTACCCATCTGACTTTTTACGCCAATTTTTCCTCCCATTAAACTTACTAATTGTTGACAAATTGCTAATCCCAAACCTGTGCCACCATATTGACGGGTAATAGAAGCATCAACTTGGCTAAATGCTTGAAAAAGTTTGTTTTGATCTTGAAGACTAATACCAATTCCTGTATCTATAACAGTAAAATTGAGAATAACTAGATCCTGAGTTTCTGACTTCAATTCTACTTCTAATAATACCTCTCCTTCCCTGGTAAATTTAATAGCATTACCAATTAGATTCATGATAATTTGTCGTAATCGGCCAACATCTCCCCTCAGATATTTATAAATATTCTGTTGTACCAGTGTGGCAATTTCTAGTCCTTTTTGATGTGCTTGAGGAGCTAATAAATCTAGCACTTCTTCCAGACAATTGCAAAGATCGAAATCTATGCTTTCGATGATCATTTCTCCAGCTTCAAGTTTGGATAAGTCTAAAATCTCGTTAATCAGAGATAAAAGAGCATCACCACTCACGCGAACTATTTCTAAAAAATCTCTTTGTTCTGGGTTGAGAGGAGTTTCTAATAATAAACCAGTCATGCCCAAAATGCCATTCATGGGAGTGCGAATTTCATGACTCATATTCGCTAAAAAACTACTTTTGGATAGAGATGCTAACTCAGCTTGACGACGAGCAATTTCCAGTTCTCGTCTTTGTAGAATTTCCGCTTGCAGTAATTTAGCTTGAGCTAAAGCAATACCTATTTGATCAGATAAAGATTTGAGAAATTCTATTTCCCAGTTAGTCCATTGACGGGGTTGGGTACAATGATGAGCAATTAGTAAACCCCAAAATTCATCTTTGAGAAAAATAGGAACAACCAGGTTAGCTTTGACATTAAACTTTTGTAATAGTTCGATATGACAAGGCCGAATGTTAGCTTTCTCAATATCATTAATCACACCAATCCATCCTTGGGTATATTTCTCGATGTAATTTTTTGTCAAACAAGGCTCAACAATATTTGCCCCCATAACAACTGGAATACCGGGAATTAATGCTTCTTTCCGCGCTGTTAAAGAGCCATCGGCCAACAACTCTAGAATCACTACACGGTCAGTTTTCAACAGTTTTTGTACTTCAGTAACACTCGTTTGCAGAATATCATCTATCTGTAAAGAACCGCGGATTTTTAAAGTAATATCAGCTAATAATTGCGATCGCAAGTTGAAGTATTTTAGTTCTTCCTCGGCTTCTTTGCGTTTACTGATATCACGGCCTACACAAATGAATCCGCCATCTTTCAACTTTGTCAGAGACATTTCTGCGGCAAAGTTACTGCTATCTTTTCTCTGAGCAATTGTTTCTCCATGCCAGTAACCTTGTTTCATTAGTTCAGGGAATATCTTTTTTTCAAACAATTTAACCTGCTCTTGTTCATAAACTTCTTGCCATTTTTTTCCTAGCAATTCCGTGGCATCACTATAGCCAAATATATTCACATAAGAGCTATTTAGATAAAGATAATTACCCTGTTTATCAACAATACTAATGCCATCACTCGCCGCTTCTACTGCTGCTAATTGCTGTTTTAGAGACTCTTCAGCTTGTTTGCGTTCAGTGATATCTATGCCGGTACAAACAATAAATTCAATTTCACCATTTTCATTTAAAACCGTTCTATTTGACCAATTAATTAGCCGCAGATTTCCGTCTTTTATTCGCCAATAGTTTTCATATTCTTTTAACCCTTTACTTGATTTAATTTTTTCAAAAATAGATCGCACCGTTCGACGGCGTTTCGGTTCTGTAAATACGCTCCAAAAGCATTGATTTCTAACTTCATTGTAAGAATAACCCGTGGTTTCTTCACAAGCTCGATTAAATCCAATAATTTCCCCTTCTGGGTTAAGAACTATCACTAAAGCATTAACTGTATCTAATACCGTTGAGAGGAGCAAACTATCTAAATTACGTCGCCATTCTAATTGTTTCATGACTTGGCGACCTAAAATATTTAATGCCTCTATCTGTTGTGATGCGAGTTGTCTTGGTATGTCATCAAGAACACAAAGCGCTCCCAAGCCATAACCTTCATCATTAATTAGGGGTATGCCCGCATAAAAACGGATATTGGGATCTGATGTCACCAAAGGGTTATTCACAAATCTTGGATCTAAAGTAGCATCGGGAATGATCATGGGATCTGGTTGCTGGATAGCATGATTGCAAAAACCAATACTACGGGGTGTTTCTGATGCTTCTAGCCCAATTTTAGATTTAAACCATTGGCGGTCCGTATCAACTAAGGTCATTACGGCCATGGGAGTTGCACAAATAAAAGAAGCTAAACGGGTAATATCATCAAACTCCCGTTCGGACTGAGTATCAAGAATTCTGTATTGTAAAAGTGCTTCAATTCTTCCGGCTTCGTCATTGCGTAATAAGGCTTTCATATTTAAAATTTACCCCTAGTTAAAAGTGTTGTGATTTTGGCTATCTTGAGTATGTAGACGTAAAAACACCAAAATATGTAATCATACATAAGTAAATTAAATGATATGGTATTTTACTTATCCATCACTCACCTACTGGTAGCGAAGCGCTGCTGCAAGCAGATCAGAAAATTCAGGATTTTTAGACTTTATTTCTGGCTTTAGGGTATTATCTTATCAGTAATTCTCATTCGATGCGTACTCCATTACAGAGAAGAGTTGAAAACCTACGAAAAAATATTTAGTTAGTTCCTGTTCTAGAACCAAGTAGTTAAATAACCGAAAGTAACCATATCTTGTGCATAACAATACAATTACAACAAATAATCCTCCTGTATCCTGGCGCTATGATCCCACGCTCTACGGAAACCGAGATCTAAGGATTGATTTTCTCCGGGGCATTGCCATTGTTTCCATGGTATTCAATCATTTAGAAAGTTCTTCTTATTTCAGTGCTATCAACAGGGGACATATTTACGCTAGTGCAGCCGAAGGCTTCGTATTTCTCTCTGGACTAGTATTAGGAATGGTGACATTAGGACGTATCAATAAAGTTGGCTTTTCCGAAGCCATGAAAAAACTGTTAGAGCGTTCTGGAAAACTTTATCTCACCAGTTTCATTTTAATGTCTGTCCTGGGTTTATTAAGTATAATTGCCCCCGGTTGGACCCGTCCGGCTTTTGATTTTGCGCCTGGGACTTGGTGGCAAATATTACTAGCGGCAGCTACATTCCATTTAGCACCACCTGTCATTGACATTTTGCAACTGTATGTATTGCTGTTGCTGTTTTCCCCAGCCATTTTCTGGATGTTAAGGAAAGGCTTTTGGTTGCCTGTTTTGGCTATTTCCTGGACATTTTGGAGTATCCAACAATTACATCCTTATGCCTTGAGTTTCCATCCTTTAGACAGAGAACATCCTTACTTTGCCTTAGCTGGTTGGCAAATTTTATATGTGCATGGCGTATTAGCAGGTTATTATCGTCAAAAACTACAAGAATTATGGGGAAAAATCCCGAAAATCCCCCTAGTTATAGGCTTGGTATTAATCGTCATTGGCTCAATTACAACCGCACATTATGATATTCAGCTTGGTGTTTGGCCAGCCAAATTCTCAGATAGAGTTGCTTGGTTAGCATGGACAGACCGCAGTCGGGTGGGTTTTTTGCGTTTAATTAATCACATCGGTTTTTTCCCTTTGCTGTATATCATTGTGGATACATTTTGGCAACCGTTAAATAAAATTCTGGGGAAACTGTTGATTAGTTTGGGTCAAAACTCCTTGTACGTCTATATTGTTCACGTTCCAGTCACAGTAATTTGGTTTTTAATTCCGGCTTTAGTTGATGGTAATCCCATAGTCACTACTATCGCTCAGGCTGTAGCTGTGGGCTGCTTCTGGTGGCTGGTGAAAAAAGAAGTGTTGTTTAATATTATCCCCCGCTAACCATGACACAAGATACAACTATCAATCCTACTCCAATCCAACCTAGTTTATTAAAACAAACTATTATCGCTGCGGCGATCGCTTTAGTTGGTTTTGGATTGCATAAAGGAATACAATGGCGTGAGACTAACATTCTCCCAATTCCAGTGACTTCCGTTAGTCAAAATCGGCTGAATGCAGAAGATATACAATTAGCCCGTACAGCTTGGCGCTATTTCCAGAAAAATCGTTTATCCACGGGTTTAGTTTCTTCCGCTGCGGACTTTCCCAGTACAACCATGTGGGACGTGGGTAGTCAGTTAGCTGGTATGGTAGCAGCACGGGAATTAGGCTTGCTCAAGCCGGCAGAATTTGATCAATGGATAGAGGAAATATTGGCCACCCTAGCCAAAATACCTTTGTACCGGAATGAGTTACCAAACAAAGCCTATAACGCGAAAACTTTAATCCCGGTTAACTACGGCAAGTTGGCAGAACCTGAAGAAATTGGGTTTTCGGCCATTGATTTAGCGCGACTGGTGCAATGGCTAGATATAATCGAAACTCGATACCCCAAACACGCTGCGGCCAGTAAAGCCGTCACGGCTCGTTGGCAGTTAAAGCGGTTACTGAAGAATGGACAGCTAATGGGGACAGGGATTAAAAATGGTAAGGAAACCTGGAACCAAGAAGGACGGCTAGGTTATGAACAATATGCAGCCTATAGATTACAAAAAATTGGGATTGTAGCCCCCAAAGCACTCGATACCAAAGCCGAAACTCAGTTTGTCAATGTTATGGGTGTGGAAGTACCAGCGGATAAACGCACCACCTATCATAATTATGTCACTAGTGAACCCTATATTTTGGATGGGTTGGAAAGTGGTTTTCAGGCTTTACCTGCGGAATATGCAGCTAAGTTACTCCAAGTCCAACAACGTCGCTATCAAGCTACCAATCAACTCACAGCCTGGTCTGAGGATAATTTAGATCGGGAGCCTTGGTTTGTCTACAATTGTATTTTTGTCAATGGTCAACCCTGGAAAAGTATAGACTCATCTGGTAAAGATGCCTTTGTTTATCGGGGTAGTAGTGTTAAAGCCGCAATAGGCTGGAATATGCTTTTTCAAACTCCCTATACAGAAAGACTTCATAAGGGTATGCGCTGGCTGGCTGATCCAAGTCGTGGCGTTTTTGCAGGTTTTTATGAAGAAACTCAAGAACCAAATCGAGCCTTAACCGTGAATACCAACGGCATAGTGTTAGAAGCAATACTATATCGTCGTGTGGGCAAACCGTTGACAGTTTGGGCTAAAGAACCCTAATCATCTCCTATCTATCCTGGATAGGGCTTACGCACGAGTCACGGAATATACAAACAACTCCAGGCACAGAGAAAGGGACTTAGTGCGAACGACCGTTCGCCCCTACTGAGAGATATTTTGCGTAAGTCCTGACTTAAAAAAACTAGATAAGAAAAAACTTTCAATTATATTACCAATTACCAATTCCATGATGAATTCTGATTTTGAGCCACCATCAAAAAAACTATCTTTTCTTGCTACCTTTGGCGGAGTTATAACCGCTGTAATTGCAATTATAGGTTTCAATTCTTTGTCAAAGAATTTAACTATAAATACTGATAATATTAGCAAGCTGAATACTAAATTAACAATTGTCGCAGGTAAACCCATTGCCGCTACCGAATTGACAACCGCCAAAAGACCCTATATTGCGCCCGGAAGTGGGACATTAACTACAGAGGAAACTGCAATGGCGCGTCAAGCTTGGTTATACTTCCAACGTAATTGGAACGATAAAACTGGCTTGGTTAACTCTGTAAATAATTTTGCCTCTGTTACTATGTGGGACCAAGCCGCTGCTATGGCTGCTTTGGTCAGTGCTAAAGAACTTAATATCATTACGGTAGAAGAGTTTGAGAGCAAAATGAGTCAGATGTTAAAAACTCTAGCGTCTATGCCTTTGTATAAGGGAGAATTACCGAATAAAGTCTATAATTCAAAAACATTGATACCTGTAAATTATGGTCAATTAGATAAACGAGAAGAAATTGGTTGGTCTGCTTTGGATTTAGGACGTTTAGCTATATGGCTGAATATTGTGGGTACAAAATATCCCAAAATGCGATCGCAAACAGAAGCCGTTTGGAAACATTGGCAAATCAAGCGCTTGGTCAAAAACGGGCAAATGTACGGTACTTCTGTTATTGCTGGTGAAGAACAGTATAACCAAGAAGGGCGTTTAGGTTATGAAAATTACGGAGCTTATGGGTTAAAACTCTGGGGTTTAAATGTTAAAAAAGCTTTAGATTACACATCTAATACAGACTTTGTAGACCTCTATGGACAGGGTGTTCCTTATGATAGACGGGATTATCAGAATTCAGGTGCAAATAATTATGTTCTCAGCGAGCCTTATATTTTAGATGGCATTGAAACCGGATTTCAAGCTTTACCTAAAGCATTCTCAGACCGAATTTTAGCTGCACAAGAAGCTCGTTATCAAAGAACTAAATTTTTAACTGCTGTCACGGAAGATAATTTAGATCGCGCTCCTTACTTTGTTTATAGTAGTTTATTTGTGAATGGACAACCTTGGGCAACCATCACAGGAACAGGAAAAAAATATGATGATCTACGTTTTCTCAGTGCTAAAGCCGCAGTAGGTTGGCACGTCTTGTATAATACTGATTACACAGGCAAATTATTTAATTTTGTGCAAACTCAACTCAAATCTGATCAAGGTTGGTACAACGGGTTTTATGAGTCTTTAAATCAGCCAAATAAAGCTCTTACTGCCAATAATAATGGTGTAATTTTAGAAAGTTTGCTGTATAAAAAAGTTGGTAAACCTCTCACTGTTTGGGCTGGAATAAAAGAGTAAAGGAAAAGGTTATTTTGATGCTGTGAAATTCGATAATTTATGATTTCAATTTCCCTGCTTTTACAAAAAAAGGGAACAGGGAACAGGGAACAGATAAGAAACACTCATTTGCACCAGTTTAAAGCTCAGTCAAAAAAAAGATGTTTTTAAAAGATGCGTAGCACGAAAAAAACAGTGTCATTATTTCAATCTCATGTTTAAAAACATGAGTTTTACTGTTTACTCTACTTTTGAAATATTGAATGATCAGTCAAAAAACAGGTCAAAATTTTATCTGTAATTGGCCTGTTAATATCTGATTATTGTACAGACTTTCCCCAGTCATGAGATTGTGAGACTTACCTAAACTATAACCTAAGTCTAAGCCTATATTTGCTGACATTTTGACTGTACAGCGAGTTTGATAGCCAGTACCTCCACTTTTATCACCGTTAACTCTTTGTCTTCCCAAGGTGGTATTTAAGCGACAATTTAAAAAAGGAAAAATGTTTTTTCCCCATCCGATTTCACCGTTATAAACTAGAGAAGATACTGGAGAAAAATAGCCACTACTCTCTTGATTATCGCTTGCATACTTCCAAGCGAAAACATTACCAGCAAACCAAAATTCACCCCACTTATGTTCCAAGCGATTAAAAATCTGTTGTTCAAAATTACCATCATTATATAAACCCACACGATAAGAGCCAAAAAAGCTAGTATTAGGGTCAATTTGCCAAAAAGTATTGAAACCAGAGCGTGTAGCTGTAATTTGATTTTCCAGTGTTTTCACACTAGTTTTATAAGGACCTTGTTCTACGACTGCTGATAAAAATAAACCTGACTTGATGCTATAATCTGGATTGAGTTTAACAGCAATTGGTCTATCTATCTGAGCATTGAAATTGAGAGCCATTGGTAAGCGATTAAATAGATCAATTCCTGCTCCTAATTTTATAGTATATTTACCTGTTTTGCCTTCCCATCCCAACTGAAGGGGAATATTAGTAAGAGATGCAAATTTCGGTTGACTCAACTTATTAAAGGCAGTTTTTAATTTAATTTTCTCTCCATTGAATAACCGAAATTGAAACACTGGTTCAATAGTTTGGCTTTCCTGCTGGGAACTATTCATGTCCCTACGAAACCCTGTTTGGATACTTTCCAAAATAAATGCTGGCCGCACAGGTGTAGTAGAAGTTGGTTGTGAAGTTGGTTGTACTGTAGAAGTTGGTTGTGAAGTTGGTTGTGCTGTAGAAGTTGGTTGTGAAGTTGGTTGTACTGTAGAAGTTGGTTGTACTGTAGAAGTTGGTTGTGCTTGCAGAGGAGATACTCGTTGGGAAGTTAACCTTAGCTGAGGATTGAAGTTTTCAGGTGCAGCAATTAATATTGGTATTGAATGCAAGTTCTGAGGAAGAAAGCCGCTGTCAAAAACTGTGTTTAAGTTTTCTGAAATACCAAAATTTGTAATTTGTGCGGTTAATTCTGGAAATGAGTTCGAGTTTTCATCTAGTGGGAAAAAAACAGAGGAATCTGTTTCTCTAATATCTCCGTTATTTTGGCGTGAATTTGGTAAATTATCAACCACAGGGACGGGTTTTATTAAAAGTGAGACTGAATCCCAATTTTCATCTAGTTCGATAGGAGCAGCAGATACAGACTTAATACCGAAACTAGTGATGATACTTATTGGAAAAAATAAATATAGTATTCGTTGTAGCAAGTTCAGTGAGAGTAACATCTTACAAAATAGTTACGTATGGAAATAGAATGAATATTTTCACATTAGTACCTTTACCAATTTACCAGGGTGAGTTAATGTATCCAAGACTTACAGAAGATATGGCTGATAGCTTGTGTGTCCTAACCATAAACCTTATTTTTAGGCAGCAGTAATTAATATAGCAATATCTCGGAAGAGATTACCGCTATTTTCCTGCTGTTTTGCGTAAATCCTATATAATATATTTTATATCAGTATTTATGAATCTGGACTGGTAAGTTAGGTTCATCTGGTGGACTCATGATCATTTATCTCTTCTTTGATAGCGACATCAAGTATCTAACCATGCAAAAGTTAATTCATACCATCTTTAACAGTAATCCAGTAATGTTCAGTGCCATTACTCACAAATTGTGTTTTTTGAGTAGAAGTATTCGGTAGACCCCGACCAGAATTACCATCAGCTACTGCTCGCCACCAGGGTGATTTCATATCCGTATTAGGACGGAGGAGGGGTTGTTGCTTTGTTGCTGTATACAGTAAAGATTGTAGAATCATACTGTTAGTGCTACTAGTAGAACCAAGAGCAGTTTTACCTGTTTTTTCATAAAAACCTTCATAAAAGCCCAGCAAAGGGTTATATAAGTCCGTTGTTGCCTTGATTAATTCCTGAGTATAGCTATCCTTAGGCAGTAAGGCATAATAGGCAAATGCCACAGCCGAACTGACTAATCTTCCCTCTGGTAGTAGTTTACCATCATCATCTAAGGCTGCCCAAGGCTGATTTTGACCAATAATCGAACTGTGGACGGTGTAAGGTTGACGCTCAATGAGAGTAGTAGCTGAGGCTGTAAGAGTCTCAGTCTTAAGGTAGCGTTGGGCTTGAGCTTGATATACTGCTGTAAAGAGCGATCGCATTTTTGGATCTAAACCAAACTCTAGAGCATACAGCAGAAAAGGATTACTAACGGTATATTGATTAACCTTTGATTTTGTATCTTTACGAAGCCGTTCAATGGGGACTTCTACCCCCTCCACTGATGTTGTTTTATATTCACCACCCACAGCAGATTTATCAACATTAAATCCCCACAATTGAAAACCTCTAGCAGCATATTCTTCATAACCCAAACGGGTTTCAGGATTAATTCTGGGGACTAACCGCCCACTTTTATCTTTGGTGACATTGGCACTAGAAAGAATACCTTCCCGCACAACCCGCAAGTATGACCAATCGAGAGCAATTTGATCAACAACTTCCGTATATTCGGGGTGATCTGTTTTTAAATTATAAAGGGCTGCTAATAGTCTTCCCACATCTAAAGACGACCAGCCAGTACCTTCTGGAACTGGATTACCACCATAATCTACTGGTTGCAATGTTCGCGGATCATAACCCCGACTCGGTAATTCCCCTGCATACAGCGGTATCTGCGCTAAAGCACTCAACAACTGTCGAATGCGTTGATCAAATTCCTTGGGAGAAATTATATCCATTGCCCATGCTGCATTGAGCGCTGTTAGATAATCTCCTAATCCCCACAATGTTGAACCCTTAACATCAGAGCGATCGCTCACCAATCCTGTGCTAGGCTGAGAATTAGCGGAGAAATAGTTCCAGGCCGCTTGAGCATAGCGTCTTTGGACAACTGTTAACGGTTTAGGTAATGGTTTAGCTGGCTGCGGGACACCCAAGGATGGAATAGGTTTAACTATCAGCGGAGGTGGGTTAGTCGCTGTATTAGTCTTAGCAGGTGTAACATTTATGGGAATAGGACTTTGGGCTGGAGTCGGCGAATTTGCAGCAGGTGATTTAGAATCTGAGGGTTTAGAATCTGAGGGTTTAGAATCTGAGGGTTTAGAATCTGAGGGTTTAGAATCTGAGGGTT
>NZ_JAAVWA010000067.1:0-4234 GCF_017355725.1 Anabaena sp. 54 | reverse complement strand
ACGAAGAGTTGATGCAGGATTTTATGGCTATCATGCACTGCTTTTCCTCCAAACTTTACTTTCTTCGGGCTTACAAGGAAAAAATAGCCGAAGAGCAAAATATTCATGAAACAAATAGTAGTCAATATGAGTCAATGGTGGTATAATGGTAAAAGACGTAGCAAACCAAGTCCATGAAACTCAAAGTAAAAAATCAGTTAACCGTTACGAGAATCGCTATTTTAGGGACTGAAAAACTAAATAACTGGAAATCTAACGAACTTGATTTAATCGCTTTGAGCTTGGGTAAACTGCGCTCTGACCTGTGGAATGAGTTCGGGTCGTTGAAAGCCTGGGGCATTTCTAAATTTGAGATTGACAAACAGCTACGCACGTAAAGACAGGCACAGGAAAAATTTGCGGAAGTTGAAGATTGGATTCATATCGGTAATGTATAAATTACTTACCCAATTCCTCAATATTCTTCATTGCTTGTTGATATAAGTCCTTATTTCCTTGTTTGTCAAAAATAGCTGCTGCCCGCTGTAAATCTTTTAATGCACCCCGTTTATCGCCAATTGCGGCATAGGCGTTACCGCGATTATTAAAAACAGCACCAAAATTAGGATTAATGCGAACGGCTTCATTATAATCGGAGATTGCTTTTTGCTGTTCTCCTCTTGCAGCATAAGCATTACCCCGATTATTATAGGCTACAGCATATTCCTGATCAATCCGAATCGCTTGAGTATAGTCCTCTAACGCCCCATTCTTATCACCTTGGTTAGCACGGGCATTACCTCGATTATTGTAAACCTCGGCAGATTTTGGTGCAATGCTAATTGCTTGATTATAATCCGCAAGCGCTCTTCTATAATCTCCGATAGAAGCAAAAGCATTAGCACGATTATTGTATGCTTCCGCATCCTTGGGATTGAGACGCAATGCCTGATTATAATCCGCGATCGCTCCCTCTTTATTACCAGTATCAAAATAAACTAATCCCCGCCCCTTAAATGCTGGTGCATACTCAGGATTAAGACTAATAGATTTACTATAGGCAGCAATAGCCGCTTGGGAATTACCTTTAAGATGTTGAGTTTGTCCCTGAACATAAAATTCCCCAGCTTTAGATGCTCTCCCTATCTGTGGATTGGGGGTACTTGCTCCCCTTTCCGTTACTAAAACATCTTGATTATTACTGCAAGAAACGCAAATAATACCACTGAAAATTGTAAACATTGCTATAGTGAATGCCCTGTTTACTCCTCGCTGTTTTTGTGTCAATAACTGCCATTTCATAATTTACCAAAAATTGCCATCTTACTGGGAGTAAATCATTCACTAAATTACTTACTTCTGCAATATGTTTGCTTTTTGATTAATATTCAAGTCAAATTATAAAATTCCCTGAAGTTATTGAGAATTAATGAATAAATTTATCCAGCCAATCACCGCATATTAGTAAATATTAAAAATAAAATCCTTACTATCTAGATTTAGATTATTACTAGATTCCCGCTGATAATTCTGTTAATTTTGTTAGCACTTTCATGAAAATTTTCATACCAGTATTCGGAAGTATGATTAAAGTTAGTTCACAGAGTTTTTCAATATTTGCTCTTAATCTTCCTGATCTTCCTGATTTTTAGGAGTGACTTTCCAATAAGTATTTGTATCAACATTTACAGTTAACTTTTCCAGATTTACCCCCAAATTTTTGCGAATATCTTCAGTTAAAGTAATAGTAAAATCTAAATCAACACCTTGATTTTCTACTAAATTTACCAATTCCTGAAACTGAGTTTTAAAAGTTTTTCGCTCATAACTTGTTAGTTTACAATGCGATGTTTCGGCAATATTTTGGACTAACATCGCTTTTTTTACCCGTTCTTGTAAATGCTCAAATTCTGACTTAAGTATTTTTTGTTGCTGTTCAATTTCTCTATATCTAGCAGTCAATAAGTTTAAATCTTCCTTAATTGGATCTACCTGAAAATTAGCCTCTAATTCTAATAATCTTAAATGTACTTGAGCCAAATAAATACAATCAAGATAAGCATATTCTAGTTGCGCTTCAGTTAATGGTCTTTTTCCCCAATCACTCCTTTGTTCTTGTTTATCAATATCATGAAAATTACAAAGTTCAGTTGCTAGAGTTTTCAGTTGATAATTAGGTAACGGTAGTAAATAAATAGGAATTTTCTTAGCCATTGCCAAAGTACAGGTAATATTTTTAGCTCTTTTACCTCCCAAATATTGCACATCATAACCAGCATTATGAAAAACTTTTTCAATAGCATCATTAGTCATAATCCTTTCCACAAAATCAGCAATTACATCTGATTTATCGAGAACATCTAACAAATAAACACTATTACCAGTCATATCCTCAGGATTATCCAACACCTGAATTAGTGATAATCTAGGATTACGAGTTTTATAATCAGCAACTTCTGTATCTATCCACAGAGTTTTAGCTTTGCTATGTTCAGTAATTAGGGAACGAATTTCCCCAGCAGTGATAAGATAAGGCATGGGTAGATGTCGGAAAATATGACTTAGTTATAGTTTTCTAAAGTAACATTTTATGACTAATCATGCTGACAAGTGCTGACCCCTAATTATGATAATATTTGTCCATAACTTGTGCCAATTTGCCAAAATATCTCTTTTGATGCCATTTTACCCTGGATTTTTCACCAAAATTCTCAAACCCTGTAAAATCTGGATTCTGGAGTTTCACACTGCATCAAAAATCAACCCAGTAAAAAATGCCGGAAACCGATTCTCTATACGGGTTATAGAAATTGCGATTACATTGTTCGTGAGAAATACGGGTTAAGTCAATATCAATATTGATCCTGTGCAGAAAATTTGCCATGAAAAAGCCCAGGAATTCACTCCTGAGCTTTTGTTAAACCTAATTATCCTCAAGGCGGATATTTATCGGCCTTAAATCTATGGATATTAGTAACGGTTACGGCTTCCACCGCCGAAGTTCCCACCACCCCGGTTTCCACCACCAAAAGGAGTACGTTCTTCTCTTGGTTTAGCTTTGTTCACTTTTAAATCACGTCCCATCCATTCAGCACCATCAAGTGCTTCAATGGCTTTTTCTTCTTCTGCTTCTGATTCCATTTCTACGAAACCGAAACCGCGAACTTTACCAGTTTCTCGGTCGGTAGGTAGCTGAACACGCTTTACAGTGCCATACTCCTTGAAAATTTCGCTTAAGCCGTCTTGGGTAACTTCATAAGAGAGGTTGCCTACATAAATTGACATAGATTTTCTCCAAAATCATAAGAGTGTAGAGATTTAGATTTCGGAGAAAAGTCTGTAAATACCAAAGGGAAAAAGCCTATCAATACTAAAAACAAACGAGGTCCACCGAATTACTTCTCGACTCCCATTATTGCATAATAAATGATATATCAACGGGTAAATTCCAAAAACTTGATAAAATATTTTTTTATACCTCAATTAGCGAACTGCTTGCAGCAGCACTTCCCTATCGCCGCATCAGCTTTTTAGTGCATTCTCTCGTTATACTAAATTTAACTATTTTTAGATGACAATTCCGAGGTTTTCAGCCTATTTCCTCATACAATTGTCAATAATGAATCTAAAGGCTCAATTTTAGGTTTTTTGTTCATGTTGCACTTTAAACATTCCTCAATCATTAACGCACCAGTTGAAGTAGTTTGGAAATTCCACGAAAGACCAGATATAGTCCAAATACTCACTCCACCTTGGCAACCTGTACAAATCGTTAGACGTGAAGGTGGGCTAGAAGCCGGGGCAATTACAGAATTTCGGCTTTTTCTCGGTATTTTACCTTTAACTTGGTTAGCACGGCACACAGACTATGAAAAATATCGCCTATTTACCGATGAACAGATATCTGGACCTTTTGAGTCCTGGGTACATCGTCATGAATTTACAGAAGAAAACGGCAAAACTAAATTAACCGATAATATTACTTATGCTATGCCCGGTGGTGATGGCATAGAATTTATGAGTGGTTGGTTAGTGCAAGCACAGCTAGAAGCCATGTTTCGCTATCGGCATTATGTGACTAAACGCGAATGTGAAAAATGAACAAAAAAACGCTCCCCATAATTGGAGAGCGTTTTCTATTTAACTAAACCGATTAACCGTTGATTGCAGGAGCGCTCAAAGCAACAGGAGCAACATCAGCAGCAGCCAAGTCTAGGGGGAAGTTGTGAGCGTTGCGCTCGTGCATTACTTCCAT
>NZ_JAAVWA010000066.1:0-4248 GCF_017355725.1 Anabaena sp. 54 | reverse complement strand
ACCCCAGAAATGGGAGGCTCTTCGGAGCAAAATATTATGTCCAAAGTATTTGTTTTAGACACTGAAAAAAGACCACTCTTTCCTAATTAATCCAGTAAATCAATTCACAAAGACAGTTACGAATATGGAAAATCAAAGATTTGTTAATTCCTCAAGTGTCCCTTTCGTTGTTTGTGCTGGCGCACAAAATTACTCAAGGGACGTTTCACAGTTAACCCTCCATTCCTCCCATCACCAAACTGAGTACAGTTTTGGTGGGGGTCTCCTGGAGGTTTAGATGAAAAAATGGTTATCAATTATCGGTATCGGTGAGGATGGTGTAGCAGGGTTAAGTCCCATAGCTCTTTCTTGCTTAGACAAAGCTAAAATTATCTTTGGTGGAGAACGTCATCTTTCCATGTTACCCGCTGACGACAACAGCCAAAAAATTCCCTGGAAATCACCTTTTCCAATTTCCATAACTGAAATTATCAGTCGTCGTGGTGAAGCAGTTTGTATTTTAGCTAGTGGCGACCCTCTATGTTATGGTGTGGGTGCAACTATTCTTAAAGATATTCCTATTTCTGAAATTACAATTATTCCTGCACCTTCGGCTTTTAGTCTGGCTTGTTCTCGACTAGGATGGTCATTAACGGAGGTGGAAACTTTAAGTTTATGTGGTCGTCCGGTTTCTTTACTGCAATCTTACATTTATCCCGGTGCAAAATTATTAATTCTGAGTGAGGGAAAACATACTCCAGCTATTGTGGCGGAAATTTTGATAAGTCGCGGTTATGGTAATAGTCAAATTACCGTTTTAGAAAAAATGGGCAATGTTAATGAGGACATCATAACAGATATCGCTGCTAATTGGCAAGAAGGAAATATCGCTTCTTTAAATACTATTGCGGTGGAATGTGTTGCTGATAGGGGAATAGTTGGTTTATCGAGATTTCCCGGCTTACCTGATGATGCTTTTCATCATGATGGACAATTGACGAAAAGGGAAGTCCGGGCGGTGACATTATCAAGTTTAGCACCTTTACCGGGCGAGTTGCTGTGGGATGTGGGGGCTGGTTGTGGTTCTATTTCTATAGAATGGCTGCGAAGTGATAAAAGATGTCGAGCGATCGCTATTGAACAAAATTCCACTAGACTAAATTATATAGCTGATAATGCGACTGCTTTGGGAACGCCAAATTTACAAATTATGGCAGGTAAAGCTTTAGAAGTTATCCCAAATTTACCCACACCAAACGCTATTTTTATCGGTGGTGGTGTCACAGCACCAGAAATATTAGAAAATTGCTGGAATGTGTTAGTGCCTGGGGGCAGAATGGTAGTTAATGTTGTTACTTTAGAAGGTGAACAAAGATTATATCAATGGTATGAAAAAGTGGGCGGAAACTTTACCCGCATTGCTATTCAACGGGCAGAACCGATTGGTAAATTTCTGGGTTGGAAAGCAATGTCCCCTGTTACCCAATGGATAGGAATCAAAAATTGATAATTAAAGATTTGGAGATTTAGACAAAATTACAAACAAAAATAGACAGCAATAAAAGTTTTTCCACAACCAGGGAAACCTTCTAGTAAAATAGCACGAGGACGTAATTCTGGTTGTCCATCTTGAGCAAACCAACACTCACGGCTACATATCCATTCTTTAACTTTAGTTAATCCTCCCACATCCCTCAAACCTTGACCAGAGGTGGCATAATATTCTAAAACTCCAGTTTTTCTAAGTTCCAGTTTTTTCGCTTCTAATAATAATTGTCCCGCAGATTCTGGATCTGTCCATAAATTCCGAGATGTTGATAATTTAGCAGTTTGAATTACCGCTTGCAAAGGCATTCCTTGAGCTTGTTCTGCTAATCTTTCAGCATCTGCTTCTGTTAAACCATATTTTTCTACAGCCACACTAAAAACATCTTCATAAAGTTCTGCTTCCACAGGTAAACTCAAATTAATAGAATAGCTAATTTCTTTATTTCCTGCTTGTGGTATTCTTAGAACTAAAGTATATTCAGACATCATGAAAACACTATTATTAATTATGGATTTTGTATGACGAGAGAAGCCCATGACCAATTTGCGAAAGAATATCTAGAGGAATTATTAAAACCTTTAGGTCAAGTAGATATTGGTAAAGATGTAAAAAGCGAAGTTAGAGAAATAGATATTTGGTTTGTTCCCAATCAATCAAAACCTGTAACTTCCGATTTAGGATTATTAGCAAAAATGGCAGTTACAAGCTGTCTATTTGAACCTTTTCGTAATCCTCCCAATGAAATGACAATTAGAAGTTGTATGTCAAAATTATACAGCCTTCATGAAGAATTGTTTCGACAAGCAAAAAGAGAAGATCGTCGGCTCATGGAAAACGAGTTCCCTGTTTTATGGATTTTAACACCAACTTGCTCAAAAAATAAATTAGATGGATTTAGAGCTACACTCAAAGATGATTGGGAAACAGGAGTTTATTTTCTAGGAGAATCGCAGAAAACCGCAATTGTAGCAATTAACCAATTACCCAAAAATCAGGATACACTATGGTTAAGGGTGTTAGGTAATGGGGAAACCCAAAAACAAGCAGTACAAGAACTAATCACAGTTTCCACAGAAAACCAGCGTAATTATCTACTGGAAATTTTAGCATCTTGGCGTAAAAATATAGAGATTAACACTAATATCAACGATGAAGATAGGGAGTTGATTATGACTTTATCACCAGCATATCTCAAACAACGCGAGGAATGGCGAGAAGAAGGAATACAAACGGGACTACAAACGGGTAGACAAGAGGAATTGCGGTTAATAGTAGGAAGTTTACTAACAGCACGTTTTGGTAATTTAGATGAGCAATTATTAGCTGTTGTTACTCCTATTATGGAACTTTCTCTCACAGAAAGAACTGATTTATTACTCAACTTATCTCAGTTGTCCCGTGAGGAATTATTAGCTAAATTCCCCATTAATTAACCCATTTTCGTAGGTTATTCACATCCTTCAGATCCCCGACTTCTTAGAGAAGTCGGGGATCTTTTTTGACTAAATCCAACGGTCAGCTTCAGTTTTAAGTTGTTGACTCCAACGTTTAAACCAGAGGATACCACCTCCTGAAATACCTAAAGTTAATATTAATTATTTGCTTGTCTTGTCAATTCTTCTGAGTTATCACCTAAATATTTGACTACTTCTTTCAAAGGATCATATAAATTGGATTACAGAATTTAGGTGCGTTTGCCCTGGGGATATACCTGTTATCAAGGAAATAAATGGCAGTCTGGTTAAAGAAATGAGAACAGCTAAAAAAATAAGTCAAAGAGACTTTGCTAATGCTGTAGGGATGAGTCAAAGCTGGGTCAGGGATATTGAGACTAAGGGTAAAGATACACCTATTCCTGAAAAGTATACTGCTATAATTAAAGAGATTTTAAATTTTAGATAACCTGTTGAAAATAATTAGGTAAAAACAATGGCTTATAGTGATTTTAGCTTAACTAAGTTTAAGAAAAATTTTAACATTACAATTGATGAAGAAGCTGATTTATTTGCGGCTGTAGAACCTATAGAAATCAGTGAAAAGTTAACTAACACTTTAGAAGAAACTACGGAACTCGCGTTAGCAATAAATACGGAGAAAGCACGCTCAGAAATGATTATTACGCCAATTTTATTAGAAGTTAGACGTAAAGCTAATTATCAAATTAGTTTATTTTCTGGTACAGATTTTAATGTTGATGTTGAGAGAGGTTTAAATGGTTATTGTGATTTTGTTATCAGTCGTTCTAGGGAACAGTTAACAATTAATGCTCCTGTACTAATTATTGTAGAAGCTAAAAATGAAAATATTAAAGGTGGTTTGGGTCAATGTGCGGCAGCAATGTTAGCAGCACAGTTGTTTAATGAACAGGAAGGTAATGAAATTAAAACTATTTATGGTGCGGTGACAACAGGAGATATTTGGAAGTTCTTGAAGTTGGAAGGGACTGATATATTTATTGATTTGAATAATTATTATATTAAGGAGTTAAACAAGATTTTAGGTATTTTGTGTCAAGGGGTTGAGGGTTGAAATTTGACCTCCCCCGGTTGGGAGAAATACATTTTAAGTATAAATTCAGGTTATTTATCAACAAATTCCCACATATTTACTGTTTTATCATCACTAGCTATAGCAATTACTTGTCCATTAGGACTAAAAGCAATACTGGTCACTAACCCACTAAGTGGAAAAGTATTGATGATTTTTCCTTGAAGATTCAA
>NZ_JAAVWA010000036.1:30000-55832 GCF_017355725.1 Anabaena sp. 54 | reverse complement strand
AGGGAACAGGGAACAGGGAACAGGGAACAGGGAACAGGGAACAGGGAACAGGGAACAGGGAGAATATTTCATTTTGCCTCTTGCCTCTTGCCTTTTGCCTCTTGCCTCAAGTTTGATTATTTTTTCGGTGTTGCTGCTGTTTTAGCCGCTAAATCTGTTGTTTCTTCGGGAGTTAGTGGCATTAAAGCTTCTAGGGCAAAAGTTGTTGTTAGTTTACCGATACCAATTTGCACGGGGTTATCTTTATCCTCTGACATTTCTGGTGTAGATAATCTAGAGTCATAGTTTTTAACTAACAATAAAGGCTGTAATCGCTCAATGTTTCGTATGATTGATTGAGTTTGTTCAAAATCCCCTTCCATGTCCACAGTGATAATACTGTGTTTGAGTTTATTGTTAACTTCTACCCCAAAACTGCCATCTTCTACGAGAACAGGTTTTTCAGAGGTCGGGACAAATCTTTTTAGTTTGGCTCTAATGGCATTACCAAAAGCTTTACTATTACTGGAATCTATTAACCGACTGGTATCTAATAATAGAGTATCCAAACTTTTTTCATCTGCAAATAAAGCTAGAATTTGTTGTTGTTGTTGTTTGGCTTCGACTAAATCGGCTTCTATTTTACCAATTTGTTGAGCTTGGGTTTTCTTTTGATTAACTTCTGTTTGTAGTTGATCTTGTTTGGTTTGCAGTTGTTGATAGGTATCCCAAACGGGAAGGGCAATGTTAAATAGCATATAACCTGCACCAGCTACACCTAAGAAGCCGACTAAACCACCAATAATAGTTGGTGTTAAGGTGACACCAAAAACAACAGGACCAGAATTTTGAATCTCTGTACCTTGATTGGGGAAATTTAAATCATCACTGAATGTCATTGGGCAATGACTCCTACTTTTTTGATATTACGAAGTCTATCTACTAGTCCGACTGTACCTTTTTTCTCTAATTCTTGAATTAAATCAGATGCTGGCACATTACTTAAACCTGTTTTAATAGTGTATTTAACTACTTGAATGGGTTTAATTTTTAGATCAGATTTATCAGTTTTTGGGGGAAGAAATCCTGTTATGGCTGGTGCATCTATTAATTCTGCTGTGATAATTCTGGTTTCTTCTTTATTGAAAAACTTAGATTGTCCTAGACTTAGGGCAAAATCGTTAACTAAGGGATAGGAAATAGCAAAACCAGAAATTTCTAAGAATCCAGCGGTGTTGGTGTTTTTGGGGGTGGTAGCAGCTACGGCATCTTTACCAGGGAGAGGGGGGGCAATTTGCTTAATGGTTTCGATTTGCACTTTGTTAGGAATGCGATCGCGCAAATCCTGTAACATTGCTGACCAAGGACGTATTTGATCAAACACTGTTACTAAGGCTTTATTTTGGGTACGAATGCCGGCTGATTCTGCTTTAATTTTGCTAATGTTGGCTATTTTACTATCTAAGCTCTTACCTTCCTCCTCTAACTTGGCGATTTCTTGGGTGACTTCAGCGGTTTTCCCTTCCAGGATGGATAAACCAATAAATATTAAAGCTGGGAATACTAAACCTACTCCCACTCCTATATAAACTGGGATTAAATTCCCTAGTTGAATAGGTGACTTCTCAACTTTCGTTGCTATTTGCTTTTGATATTCTGGGCGATCTTTAAGAAAGTTAATATCTAAACTGTACATTTTATTACACCCCTCGCATTCCTAAACCCAGGATAATACCCAACCCAGGACGTTTAATTAAAGGATATTTTTCAGCATCTACCTCCAAGGACAAAGAAGTAATTGGATCTATTTGGGTAGTTGGTAAACTCAATCTTTGAGTAAAAAACTCGTCAATTTGTGGTAATCCTCCCCCAGGACCTGCTAAAAGAATCTGTGCGACTTCTAGATTTTCACTTTGATTGAGGTAAAAATCAATGGAACGGCGCAGTTCATCGGCTAATTCTCCCAAAATTCTCAACATAGAAACCATTCCAGGATTACTACCTGTTACCCCAGTATTGACTGAATCTGCTGAGGTTGTGGGAATAGTCATGCTCTCTAATATATCCATATCCCGTGATGTGGGTAGGTTCACGGCTCTTGACAGTGCTGCTTGTAGTTGATAAGTTCCTATTGGCACTGTTCGAGAAAATTGTGGCACACCATTGATAATGATGGCAATTTCTGTACTGTCAAATTCAATATCAACTAATACGGCTGCTTCTTCTGGACCAAATAGCCGCAGTTGATCACGGATGGTGCGAATGAGGGCAAAGCTGTTAATTTCTAAGATATCAACGGTTAATCCTGCCTGTTCAAAGGTATTCAAATAGGTTTGAGTGACATTTTTACGAGTCGCCACTAATAATACTTGTACTTTCTCGATGCCGTCTTCGTCTATAAAGTACCCAAGTTTTTGATAATCAACATCAGCTTCTTGGCGGTCATAGGGCAAATATAAGCAGGCTTCATGGTTAAGTACCATTTCTCGCAATTCTTGGTCATCTAATTCCGAGGGGACGGGAATTAAGCGAACGATCGCATCTCTTCCTGGAATACAAGTAGCCACCCGTGTAGCTTTGATTTTGCTTTGGGCGATCGCTTGCTGAATAATTTCGGACATTCCCGGAGAATCAGTAATTTGACCATCAGTAAATATACCCTCTGGCACTGGTACTGTTGTCAAAGATTCAATT
The DNA here is from genome assembly GCF_017355725.1 of Anabaena sp. 54. NCBI lineage: Bacteria > Bacillati > Cyanobacteriota > Cyanophyceae > Nostocales > Nostocaceae > Anabaena > Anabaena sp. 54. The sequence continues at coordinate 53,159 of NZ_JAAVWA010000036.1, read as the reverse complement.
TTTAAGTTTTGGCGTTGTTTGCGTAGTTGGACTACGTTCACCCGTTCCGGTGCTAGTTCAATCCCAATACCTCTATTGGATTTACCAAAGAAACTAGTAAAGGCTTTAACCACTGTTTTACCCGTTAGATTACTAAAGAAAAATATTAAGGTTAAGTAGGTTGGCGTTGAAAATTGTCGTTATGGCAAGGCAACAGGCAAGAGGCAACAGGCAAGAGTGAAGAGGGTTTGGGCGATTTTACGTTTATTTACACAGTTTGGTTTTATTGTGTTCACCTACTTAGTTGTCAGTTGTTAGTTGTTAGTTGTCAGTTGTCAGACAAAAATTTTTACCCATTACCCATTACCCATTACCCATTACCCATTACCCATTACCCATTACCCATTACCCATTACCCATTACCCATTACCCATTACCCATTACCCATTACCCGTTACCATAATTGATATATCCTAAGTTCTCTATCCTCTTTTTACCCAGATTAATTCTAAAAATACTACCACCTACTACGATGATTCGATTGCAAAAATTTAAACAACTGTTTTGTTTAGCATTACTAGGCTTATTTACTAGCTGGATTGTTAGTTGTAGCACAAGCAATGTTAATAATAATCCCAAACCTGCGGCTGCTGGGGTTGCCACCATTGAGTTTTGGACAATGCAACTCCAACCGCAATTTACCGACTATTTCCAAGGTCTGATTAAGACATTTGAATCACAAAACCCAAGTATCAAAGTTAAATGGGTAGACATACCTTGGTCAGCGATGGAGAACAAGATTCTAACAGCAGTCTCAGCAAAAACGCCACCAGATGTTGTTAACCTTAATCCTGACTTTGCTTCCCAATTAGCAGGTAAAAATGCTTGGTTAGATTTAGATGCTAAAGTTCCTAGTCAAGTCCGTTCTACCTATTTACCAAATATCTGGCAAGCAAGTAGCCTCAATGGTAAGAGTTTTGGGATTCCTTGGTATCTCACCACGCGACTAACTATTTATAACACCGATTTGTTAAAACAAGGGGGTATGACAAAACCTCCTGCCACTTATGCAGAATTAGGGCAAGCAGCACAACAAATTAAGGATAAAACTGGTAAGTATGCAATATTCGCTACTTTTGTCCCCCAGGACTCTGGTGAGGTGCTGGAATCTTTGGTACAAATGGGTGTCACCCTTGTTAATGCTGAAGGTAAAGCCGGTTTTAATACCCCGCAAGGAAAAGCTGCTTTTCAATATTGGGTAGATTTGTATAAAAAAGGTTTGTTGCCCAAGGAGTCTTTAACTCAAGGACATCGTCATGCTATAGATTTATACCAGTCTGGAGAAACAGCTTTTTTAGCATCTGGTCCTGAATTTCTGAAAACTATTGCCAATAATGCTCCCAAGGTTGCCCAAGCTTCGGCAATTGCGCCACAAATTACGGGTGATACGGGTAAGAAAAATGTCGCCGTGATGAATATAGTTATTCCTCGTGATAGTAAATATCCTGATCAGGCTGTTAAGTTTGCTTTATTTGTTACAAATGATGAAAACCAATTAGCCTTTGCTAAAGCTGCTAATGTTCTACCTTCTACAGTTAAGGCATTGTCTGATACTTATTTCCAGGAAGTTCCTGCTAATGCTACATCGGCGGAAAAGGGGCGGGTGATTAGTGCGGCACAATTAAAACAAGCGGAGGTATTAACCCCCAAACTCAAAGATTCTAAACTTTTGCAAAAATCAATTTACGAAAATTTACAAGCGGCAATGTTAGGACAAAAAACAGTAGATAAAGCTGTGGAAGATGCCGCCCAGCAGTGGGATAATCGGTAATTGATTATGGGGGATTAGGTATACTAAACACGGTTCAGACATGGACTTTTACAAAATTACGAAAAACCTCAAGTCGTCTCATTCCTAGTCAGAGACTAGGAACGAGATGTGGTAGGGATTTGAGCTTAAGTTGACACATATCAGCTTTTGCCTTACCCCTACTACACATCTGGGTTCTTTGTCATTTGGCAAAAGTTTAAATCTCACCCGTGTTTAGTATATTTGTCACAAATCGGGATTTTCAGGATGATTTATTTTGTCTGATAGCGCGCTATCAGACAAAGATGCTAAAAAATGACCAATTAAATACAAAGAACCACATAAAACAACTTGATTATCTGTAGCACTAAAAGCAGTCTCTAAAGCTGAAAATACATCTTGATATATATGACAAAATTTCAAATCTGGACAAATTGATGTTGCCAACTTAGTTAATGCTGTTAAATCTGCTGAATTGCTATCAGGTACTGGAACTAAATATAATTTATCTCCTGCTTTGAGAAGTTCCTGAAAAATCTCACCATGATCTTTAGTTGCCAGCATTCCCATTACCCAAGTTATATTTTTGATATTGAGAGTATCTACATAATCACGTAAAACTGTGGCTGAGGCTGGGTTGTGTGCGCCGTCAATGAGGAGTTTATGGCTTTTCCATGTTGTCCATTGCATTCTCCCTGGCCACTTGGTTTTAGCCATACCATTAATCATAGCTTTCTCAGAAATTTGCCAATTTTGTGTTTGCAATATTTCCAAAGCAGCTAAAGCTAAAGCTGAGTTATGTAATTGAATTTTTCCCTGTAATGGTAAGGGATATTTGATTGTTTCTGGACTTGATATTTTTTGATATTCTGCCCAGTTTTGATTAATTTGATCAGATGGTTGTGGGGTAAAAATTGGGCATTCTAACTCTAGAATCCGCGATTTTACAACATTTTCCGCAGCTTCTGGCAATGAACCCACCACCACAGGACATCCCGGTTTAATAATTCCGGCTTTTTCTCTGGCAATATGGGCTACAGTTGGTCCAAGTTGTTGCCAATGTTCTCGACTAATAGAAGTAATGACTGTAACCAAAGGATTATTGCAGACATTAGTAGCATCTAAACGCCCCCCTAATCCTACTTCTATCACGGCAATATCAACTTTTTGCTGGGCAAAATATAACCAAGCCGCAGCGGTAATGACTTCAAATTGAGTAGGTGATTCTTCTTCTGGATTAATGGCTGCTTGAACTTGTAGTATTAATTCACACAGGTTATTACTATCAATTGGATATTCATTAATACAGATTCTTTCTGTCCAATCTATTAAATGGGGAGATGTGTAGCGTCCGGTTTTATAACCAGCCTCAGTAAGTACCGCAGACAGGTAAGCACAAACAGAACCTTTACCGTTAGTTCCAGCTACATGAATAATTGGCACTTGGTGATGGGGATTTCCCAAGGTTGCCAGTAAGTTGACAATCCGAGACAATCCCAAATTCACACCAAAATGCTGAAAGGGTTGAAGCAGGGAATCTACGTTCATGAGAATCGGTAATTGGTAATTAATTGGTAATTGGTAATTTCTTCCCTGTTCCCTGTTCCCTGTTCCCTAAATTACGCTTCTTTGCTCAAAAAGTTTTGTATTTGTCTGATAGCAGCAGCACCGATATTGAAAGCAGCCCAACCAGCAGCGATCGCTACAGGTGCTAAAACAATTAATACACGATTATCAAGGTCCATATCTAGAATCCCTCTGTAAATTAAAAAATCTTAAGTTTTGTCAACAGTTCTCAACTTTTATTTTTATCTAAATTGGGGAATTTTTCCCAGATTCTATGTAAAGTTTGATTAAAAGTCAGGGAATAGGGAACAGGGAATAGGGAATAGGGAATAGGGAATAGGGAACAGGGAATAGGGAACAGGGAACAGGGAATAGGGAAGAAAAGAAGAGTTTTATTACCAATTACCAATTACCAATTACCAATTACCCATTAGCAGCGTGAAGAAGGGCTAATTGGTGGTATTTTTCGGCGTGTTCGATGAGTTCGGTGATTTCAGTGTCTGTGAGTTGACGGACTACTTTACCGGGAATACCCATGACTAGAGAACCGGGGGGTACATTTTTGGTGACTACTGCACCTGCGCCGATAATGCTACCTGTGCCGACTCTTACGCCATTTAAGACTATTGCCCCAATACCAATTAAACAACCACGCTCAATGTGAGCAGAATGTACCACAGCGCGATGACCGACAGTGACATGATCTTCTAAGATTGTGGGGACACCGGGATCACCATGAAGAATTGCCCCGTCTTGAATATTTGTACATTCGCCAATTTCAATGCGTTCTACATCACCTCTCACCACAGATCCATACCAAATGCTGGCTTTGGCTGCTATGGTGACAGAACCAATAATGATGGCATTTGCTGCCACAAAAGCAGCTTGAGAAAATTCTGGAGATTTCCAGACGGAAGAGATAGACACGATAGAATATGGATATGGTACCCAGGAACACTGGAGAAACTCCAACCTTTAGAACTGGTTGCGAAACCAGAATATCACGACATTAACCTTCTATCGTTAGGCGGTTGTGAAACTTCTTCTCAAGCACTATCTTCATTTTATGTAGCATTGAGCAAGTTATCTAAAGTGGTGGAACAGGAGTGTAAAGTTAAACCTACCGGTGCTGGCAAAAAACACAATATTATGTTTATACGCACTTCATGATAAATCCAGGCTTTCAGTACCCGATATTTGGCCCTGAAATACAGTGTCCTCACTGTCGCCAAACGATTTCGGCATTGACATTGACGGATACTTATTTATGTCCTCGTCATGGCGCATTTGAAGCTGAACCCAAAACTGGGGAGTTAGTTCATTTACAGTCTGGTCGTCATTGGCGCAGATGGGATGGAGAATGGTATCGTCAACATACTCATCCTGATGGGATTCGCTTTGAAATTCATGAAGCTTTGGACAAGCTTTATACTCAAGGTTATCGAGCTACGAGGATTATTGTTGCTAACCGTTATCAGGAGTTGATGAGTGGCTATTTAGAACGGAGTACACCTTGGCGTTCTGGACAAGGGGAAGTTGCTACGGGGGCGCGATTATATGGCTTACCTGTAGAGTTTAGCCCCGATTCCGCTGCTGAACCTTGCTGGGAAGTAATTAACTTTGATTTGGATAAAGAACCTGGTGTGCCGGTGCGTTACCCATATTTTCGGTTGTTTGAGTAGGTAATAAGGCAAGAGGTAAGAGAGAAGAAAGTCTAAATAAATATCTTACTGTTCCCTGTTCCCTGTTCCCCAATTTGGGTTTTAGATTGTAGATTAATCCAAAATCTAAAATCCAAAATTCTATGCACCATGTTTCTATTAGAACGGCAAATATCCATTTAGCGATCGCTTTTTATGAGCAGCTAGGGTTTACGGTATGCGATCGCTTCACTACCGGTTATACTCTAGCTTGCTGGATGGAAGGTTTAGGGACTCGAATTGAACTCATCCAAATTCCCCAACCCAAACCAGCCCCAGATGCTTTTAATGATGAGCATTATGTAGGCTATTATCATCTGGCGTTTGATGTGACACAGATTACATCAGATTTACCAACTTGGTTGGAAAGTTTAAGAATACGGTTAGCAACAATAGAATATTTACCACCCCTGAAAATTCTTTTAGAACCTACACAGCAGCAAATTGGCGATAACATTTTAGAAGTTGCGTTTATCGCTGATTTTGACGGGTTGCCTCTGGAATTTTTGCGGTTTTTGCATAAATCAACTTGAAAAGGGAACAGGTAATTGGTAATTGGTGAAAACTATTCTTCTTCCTCCTGATAACGCAGCGTGGCGTTAGCCATACTCCTGAATGGGCGCAAGCCCTGCGCCCCTACCTCTTGATAGCGCAGCGTGGCGTTAGCCATACTCCTGACTCCTTCCATGAGGTACAGAAACATTTGCCCAATTTTCTCAGTCAATCAATATATGTAACTTAAATTACATATATAGGACTCCTATTTGATTTTTGAACAGAACTCGGTACATACTGAAATCCTTCTTCCCTGTTCCCTGTTCCCTGTTCCCTGTTCCCTAACTCAACGGAAAATTCAGGAATCAAACCGGATTCCTATAGCTATTCGCCAAAGAGTATGTCTTTTTTCTCTATCGCACAACGACATCGCTTTTCCTTATTTATCTTGAGTATCTGGGTAATAGCAGCTTTTATCTTCCATCAAGATGCTGCTTTTAGCGGAGACAAGGCGGATTTTTCTCCCCGTCTCCACAACTTCGACTCAGAAAAATCTCATAAAACACTAGTCGCTAAGGAAACACCAAATCTCGCTATTACAGCAAATGTTCGGAAAACAGTCCTTGATAATGGGTTAACTGTTCTCACTAAAGAGGTTCATAATGCTCCTGTAGTCACAGTACAGGTGTGGTACAAGTTTGGCTCAGGTCAAGAAGCATCTGGTGTAAATGGTATTGCCCATCAATTAGAGCATCTTATGTTTAAAGGTACTAGCAATCGTCCGATTCAATTTGGGCGGTTATTTAGTGCTTTAGGCAGTGATTCTAATGCTTTTACCAGTTATGACCAAACTGCATATTACAATACGGCAGAACGGGACAAACTCACTGCTCTGTTGACGCTAGAAGCTGATAGGATGAAAAACTCACTAATAGATCCTCAACAGTTAGCTAGTGAGAAACGAGTAGTTATTTCTGAATTACAAGGTTATGAAAATAGCCCAGCATATAGGCTGAATCGCGCTGTGATGATGTCGGTTTTCCCAGATCATCCCTATAGATTACCTATTGGTGGGACTAAAGCTGATGTGGAAAAATTCACAGTTGCCCAAGTGCGGGAATATTACCAAAAATTCTATAGTCCTGACAATGCTGTTTTGATAATTGCGGGAGATTTTGACACCTCACAAACTTTGAAAAAGGTAGAAACTGTTTTTGGTAAAATCCCTAAACGCCAATATTCACCCCATAAGCTCATAATTCCATCCCCAGCCGCTACTCCTACACCTGTGATTAAGTTACAAGAACCGGGGGGAAATCCATTACTACAAATAATTTACCCACTTCCTCGAATTAATCAACCAGATATCCCCGCACTGGAAGTCATGGATTATATTTTGACTGCGGGTAAAAATTCTTACTTGTATCAGGAGTTAGTTGAATCAGGTTTAGCTCATGATGTTTCGGCAAATGTCGCTAGTTTACGCGCGGGTGGTTGGTATGAAATATTAGTGACATCTGTGGGAACTCAGAATTTAACTAAACTTGATGCGGCGGTAATCAAGGCTCTGGATAAACTTGTTAAAATCAGTGTGACAAAGGAACAAGTAGAACGAGCAAAAACCCAATTAACGGCTTCAGTAATTTTAAATAACCGTGATATTACCAATCAAGCTATGCAGTTGGGTAATGATCAAATCACGACCGATAATTACCAGTATACCGAAAATCACTTAGTAAATATTCGTAAGGTTCAAGTTTCTGATGTGATTAATGTCATCAATAAATACTTGCAACCAGAAGCACGGAAAGTGGGATTTTTTGAACCGACTAAACAAGTAGCAACAATTCAAAGTTCATCTTATTCAACACCAACACAAGAGAATTTTGGTACTGATATAGCTGTAGTTCCTGCGGAGGTTCAGCAGTATTTACCACCTTTAGACATATTAACCAAAGCTGAGAAAAGACAAATACCCCAGCAATTACAACTTGCTAATGGGTTACGCATACTACTGTTACCAGATAAAACTACGCCGACAGTTACTTTAAGCGGCAATATTAAAGCGGGAACAGAATTTGAGTCCGACAATCAGGGAGGATTAGCTTCTTTAGTGGCAGTAAATCTGATGAATGGCACTAAAAATCAAGATATGCGGACTATTGCCAGAGGATTAGAGGCAAAGGGCGCAAATTTGAATTTTGAAGCTTATCGTGAAGGTGTGCAGATTAAAGGTAGTAGTTTAGCGGTGGATTTACCTATTTTGCTGGGGACTTTGACGGATGTAATTAGAAATAGTACATTTCCTGAAAAAGAGTTTGTTCTTGCGCGTCAACAAGCTTTAACTTCCTTAGATTCAGATTTAGATGATGCCGATAAGGTTGCAAATCGGACCTTTGTGCAGTCCATTTATCCGAAAAAACATCCATTACATACCTTTCCGACTGCGGAGAGTATTAGCAAAATTCAACGTCGAGATGTGATAGCTTTTAAAGCGCAACATTATCGCCCTGATACTACAGTTTTAGCAATTGTCGGTGATTTTGATGTTAACAAAGTGCGATCGCTCATTCAAGCAAAATTAGGAGATTGGCAAGTTCAAGGCAAACCACCAACGGTAAAATATCCCAATGTAGGGATGCCGAAAAATATGATTAACGTTAATCCTGTTGTTCCTGGTAAACCCCAAGCGATAACTTACATGGGTTATACTGGCATTAATCGTCAAGATAAACGATTTTATGCAGCGATGATCTTGAATCAAATTCTCGGAGGGGATACATTATCGAGTAGACTAGGGGTAGAAGTGCGCGATCGCCAAGGTTTAACCTACGGAATTTATAGCAATTTCATCACAGGTAAAAATGTTGGTACATTTCTCATTGAAATGCAAACCAGTCCAGAAGACGCACCCAAAGCAATTTCCAGTACCCGCAACCTCCTCAAACAAGTTCATCAACAAGGTGTTACCCCTATTGAAGTAGAAACAGCCAAACGGAATTTAATCAGCAATTATAATATTTCCTTAGCCAATCCCGAACAATTAAGCCAAAAAATGGTAATGAATGAAGTTTACGGCTTAAATCAGGAAGAATTGCGATCATATATCAGCAAAATAGAGCAAGTCAGCCTCAATCAAGTCAATCAAGCTGCTCGTGAATTACTTCATCCTGATAAAATTGTAGTTGTCACAGCAGGTCCACCAATTCTTGCCCATAAAAAGATTAAATAAATCTGGTTCTACCGTTCCCCTTATGATTAAATATCCCTTTTATATGTACAAAACCATTACTGTATATGTGTTTTGCCTAAATTAAGAGCGATAGCGAAGCGCTCCGTAGGAATCGCTTATTTTTGAAGATATTAAACCCTCAAATCCAGTTAGAGCAAGGGTTTCAATGATTTTTTCGTAGAATATCATAAAGGGAGCGGTAGAGCCATAAATCTTAATGATAAGAATAGATGTGATTTGCAAATATCCATTTAGTCATGAGTAACTTCTTAATTCAGGTCTACTACAATCTACCTCGAATCATCTGTATATTTTCCCTGCTAATCAGTCTGGTAATCATGGGTGTATCTCCAGCAACAGCAGAAAACCTATCTAATAATTTACTAAAACAACCAGCTATAGAAATTACAGTTAACTTGGGTAATTCTAGTAATGAATTAAAATTTGAGCCAAATCACTTAGAATTGATCTCAGGTAAACGTTACAATCTTAAATTAAGTAATCCTAGCTCACAAAAACACTATTTTACAGCCAAAGACTTTGCCGATGCAATTTGGACGCAAAAAGTCGAAGCCGGAAATGTAGAAATTAAAGGTAATATTCACGAATTAGAACTTAAACCCGGCGCAGAGGCAGAATGGGTATTTGTACCTATGAAACCAGGTAAATACACTTTACGATGTACTATTGCTGGACACACAGAAGCAGGCATGAAAGGAGAAATTATCATTAAGGAATGTGGATTAAATAAAATGCAGAAGTTGTGACAGGGGTATAGTAGACTAAAGAAGTAGGTATTAGGGAACAATATCGTGATAGAAATCTACTCTCCAATGCTAGAAAAGCAGATGCAAGATTACTATGAATCTCTATCGGAGAAAGACCGTAGGCGGTATGCAGCGATTGAAGCAAAAAAGCTTGGGTACGGGGGGATTGGATACATAAGTAAATTGTTGGGATGTAACTACAGAACAATCAATAGAGGGATGGAGGATCTGGAACAGCCGAGTAAAACCAGCAGTCCAAGAATTCGCCGTCCAGGAGGAGGAAGAAAAAAAGCACTGTTAACGATACCTGGAATCAATGAAGCATTCCTGACGGTAATAGAAACACACACAGCAGGTTCGCCAATGGACGAGGATATTAAATGGACAAACTTAACTCGTCAACAAATAGCAGACTTATTAGCCGAAAAAGGCATAAATATCAGTGTTACAGTTGTAGACCAATTACTCTGGGAACATAAATTTCGTAAACGCAAAGCAGTGAAAATGATTGCGTGTGGAAGTAGCGAAAATCGTAATGAGCAGTTTGAGAAGATTGAAAGCCTTAAAACCCAGTATTTTGCTGAGGGTAACCCAGTGATTAGTATGGACAGTAAAAAAAAGAGTTAATTGGCAATTTATATAGAGAAGGAAGTATTTATACTGATGCTCCAATCAAGGTATTAGACCACGACTTTCCATCTTTGGCAACAGGAATAGCAATTCCACATGGGTTATATGATTTAAAGGATAACATTGGTTTTATACAAATTGGTACTAGCCATGACACCAGCGAATTTGCCTGTGATTCAATCCGTTATTGGTGGAATAATTATGGCAAAAACCGCTACCAATTGGCTACCTCTATACTACTGTTATGTGATGGTGGTGGTAGCAACAGTTCTCGTTACTATGTATTCAAAGAAGCATTACAAGCTTTGGTGAATGAAATTGGAATTGAAATTCGCATTGCTCACTATCCTCCTTATACATCTAAGTACAATCCGATTGAGCATCGGCTGTTTCCACATCTAAGTCGGGCTTGTAAAGGTGTTATTTTCGACAGTGTTAACACTGTAGCTAAACTGATGGCAAAAGCTACTACTCAGAAAGGGTTACAGGTTTTTACGACCATCATTGATAAAGCCTACCAAACCGGTAAGAAAGTTGCTGAGGGTTTTAAAGAAACAATGGAGATTTTCTTTGATGATTTTTTGCCACAGTGGAACTATACTGCTAAACCACAACAACATTTAGAATTGTAAGTTATTTAATCCACATTCCTAAGTAAGTGATAATCTATCCCTAGAGACGCAAAATAAGTTAACTTAAAATATAGATATTTTTGGCAATAAATCTCAACAACTTCAAACCCAATCGGTAAAGCGCCACTAACTCCTAAACTTCATATGAATATTTTCACCAACCTACTTTCGCAACCAGCACAGCCAAAACCTGAAAAACAACAACGCCGAGGGATTGAAATTAAATCAGCCCGTGAAATCGAAATTATGCGGCAATCGGCGAAGATTGTGGCAACTGTTCTTAAAGAAATTTCTGAGTTAGTGCAACCAGGAATGACAACGGCTGATTTAGATGCTTATGCCGAAAAACGTATCCGCGAAATGGATGCCACTCCTAGCTTTAAAGGGTATCATGGCTTCCCCGCCTCGATTTGCTCTAGTATTAATCATGAAGTTGTACATGGAATTCCTAACTCTAAAAAGGTAATCCGCTCAGGAGATGTATTAAAAGTTGATACAGGTGCTTTTTATCAAGGTTTTCATGGTGATTCCTGTATTACTATCGCTGTGGGTAGTGTGACGAGTGAAGCCGCAAGACTGATTAAAATAGCCGAGGAATCTCTATATAAAGGGATTGAACAAGTAAAAGCTGGTGTACATTTAACGGAGATTGCCGGTGCAATTGAAGATCATGTCAAAGCCAATGGTTTTACAGTGGTGGAACAATTTACTGGTCATGGTGTGGGTAGAAATTTACACGAAGAACCAGCGGTTTTTAACTATCGAACTCGTGAAATACCGAATGTGAAATTGCGTTCAGGAATGACTTTAGCAATTGAACCAATTTTAAATGCTGGTTCTAAGAATACCCGAATTTTAGCTGATAGATGGACTGCGGTAACAGTTGATAATGCTTTATCTGCTCAATTTGAGCATACTGTGTTAGTTACAGATAGTGGGTATGAAATTTTGACTGATAGAACTCATCTTTAACTATGATTCTTGTGATTTAGATGATTTATATGACCAATTACCAATTACATTGTTAATTCCCACCAAGTTTTTTGACCAACGACACCATCTGTTGATAGACGGCGACGATTTTGAAAAGCTCTGACAGCAGTTTCGGTGACTGGTCCAAAAACTCCATCAATAGGTATTCCATAACCGTTGGCAATTAAAAGTTTTTGTAAAGCTCTCACAGATATACCTGAACTACCAAAACTAATAACCGGCATGGGTTGGTTCTGGGTTCTGGGATATCTTGTGGATACCGGAATACCTCTTTTTTTTGTGATGGGGATATTGCCAGCATCAGCTATTTTAAAAGAACTGAGGGGCATCTGTTTTTGGGTTATTTGCTCAAAGATTTTGTGCCTTCGGAATGAGAGGATTGAAAGATGATTTGGGGAAGTTATACCGATTTGAGTAAATTCTGGCGGTGTAATTTGATGGTAAACAGCTAATTTATTGGATTGATCATTTGTTAAACCCATACCATTCTCTCTGGGAAAGATTTTCTGTGAGAGAAAATGGGGTACATTTAGTGGTTTTGGATTCAATACACCCATCATCAGCAGTCCGATTTCAGTCATTTTATTTTATCGCTGTGCTTATTTATAAAGTAGTAAATAGCAAAAGAAAAGTAGAGGCAATGTAGAATGGTACTGAGTTATTTAGAAAATTAAATATATACTCAAAACGGCTTGATTGTTTGATTCTAAAGGTAGGGGTAAAGCAAGAGCTTCATTGGTGTCAACTTAGGCTACAGATGGCTTATTTGTTGGCTTCAACACCCACTCAGAAATGATAGCGTAGCGTGGCGTAAGCCATATTTCCGGGCTAATAGCGAAAGTAAACTAAAGTTTACTCAAAAATTTCCGGGTTATTTAGTCATCTTCAGATGACTTCTGCTATTAGACTGGGAATTCATTCCCAGGCGGGCTTTACCCCTACACATCTGGGTTCTTTGTCATTTGGCAAAAGTTTAAATCTCACCCGTGTTTAGTATAATACCTGTATACAGGTATCCGAGCAAAATTAATTGAATATCTGGGGAATAAATGGGAACAAATAAAAATCCCTATTCCCCACTCTCTTTTTTGTAAAGATTCTCACAATAAATCTAGTACACTGCGGCTTAAATAACCCAGCCATTCTCACTCGCTAAAAAGCTTATGACCTATTGCTTTTGATTTTTAACTTCCGCCTGGCGGTACTAGCGGTTAATATCGGAAGAATGATCTGATTTGAGACTATAATTATTATGAATTTTATTCATCTATCTTAAGGGAGTTAAAATTATCAAAAAAATATTTAGGTCTTGGTAAAGGATAAAAAATCCCAATTGATTAGATTGGGAATATCAAATCTTGAATAAATTTGTTGGGGTATTTGTCAGCACGGTGGCATGGTGTAATTAACCCATCCCATTAGTAACTGGATGGAAGTAGAAGGCAAAACCCAAGACAGTATAAGCTGCTAGAAGTAATGTTCCTTCTAACCAATTAGATTTACCATCGGAACTAATGCTATTAGCAATTAAAACTGATACAGCAACAGCTACTAATTCAAAGGGGTTAAAATCTAAATCCATTGGTTGTCCAACTATCCAACCGGCAATTACTAAGACTGGGGCAACAAACAGGGCAATTTGCATACTTGAACCTACAGCGACAGACATAGCCAGATCCATTTTATTTTTCATGGCTACGGTGACTGCGGTGGCGTGTTCAGCAGCGTTACCGATAATGGGAACTAAAATTACCCCGGTAAATAGTGCGCTTAGACCTAGTTTAGATGTAGCGACTTCTAAGGAATCAACTAGCAATTCTGACTCCCAGGCAACTAACAGGGTACAAACTAAAAGCACACCACTCCATAACCAGACATTTGGTTTTTCATGGGTAACTTCGTCTTCTTCTATTTCTGCTATACCAACTTCATACAAATAAGCATGAGTTTTCATCGAAAATAGTAGTGTTAAGCCGTAAACCAAAATTAGGACAATGGCTACAGCTAGGGAGAGATTCTGCACGGTTGCTTCGCTAATACCTATGGAGGTATAGTTCATTGCTGTTGGTAGCAAAATAGCAATTACTGCCAAGTTCATGGAGGAAGCATTTACTCGCGCTACAACTGATTCAAATGTTTGCTCTTTGTAGCGAATTCCCCCTAGTAGCATGGATAAGCCCATGACTAAGAGTAAGTTACTGATAATTGAACCTGTGATACTGGCTTTAACGACATCTATTAAACCCGCGTTCAGGGCAACTAAGGCGATAATCAATTCTGTGGCATTGCCAAAAGTCGCGTTTAAAAATCCGCCTATTCCTGGACCGACGACTACGGTGATTTCTTCGGTAGCTGTACCCATCCAAGCTGCTAGGGGGAGAATCGCTAATGCTGCGGTGATGAAAACTATTAAGTCTCCCCATTCTAAAAAGTGGGCTGCTAGAGATATGGGTATAAACAGCAGCAGAATGCTGAAAATAATGTTCTTGATTGACATTTTTACCTTGAGTTTAGGGGATTTTTACACAATGTCTAAAATATCATGTGCATTTGAATACCTATCATATCTGTACATTAGTCATTAGTCATTAGTCATTGGTCATTGGTTAAGTAGGTGAACACAATAAAACCAAACTGTGTAAAGAAACGTAAAATCGCTGAAAACTTCTTTACTTTTGCCTCTTGCCTTGCTATAACGACAATTTTCAACGCCAACCTACTTATTGGTCATTGAGCAAATTCTTCCTCCTGAACTCCTGATAGCGCAGCGTGGCGTTAGCCATACTCCTGAATGGGCGCAGTCCCTGCGCCCCTACCTCATGGTAGCGTAGCGTGGCGTTAGCCATACTTCTGAACTTCTATTCCTCACAGTGACAACAATTGTAAAAAGGTATATATAGTAAGAATATTCTTCAAAATTACACATTTATTTGGATAAAGATATATGACTTTGGCAGCGGAAATACCAAGTAGTTATGACTCAATATTACCATTAGATCAAGAGGCTAAATCCAGTCCTGAACATGATCCCCTGAAAACTGCTCAGGGTGTTTATGTGACGGTTCATGGGCATTTTTATCAACCTCCTAGAGAAAATCCCTATCTTGATGCGATTGAACGTCAACCTAGTGCTAGTCCTTTTCATGACTGGAATGAGCGGATTCATTGGGAATGCTATCGTCCTAATGCTTTTGCTAGGGTCTTCAATGACCGAGGCGAGGTTGTGAAGATTGTCAATAATTATGAATACATGAGTTTTAATATCGGTCCTACGCTGATGTCGTGGTTAGAACGCCACGACATGGAGGTTTATCAGCGGATTTTGGAGGCTGATGCTAAAAGCTGCGATCGCCTCAATGGTCATGGCAATGCGATCGCTCAAGTCTATAATCACATTATCCTGCCTCTAGCCAATGAACGGGATAAACATACACAAATTCGCTGGGGTAAGGAAGATTTCCGCTCTCGCTTTGGTCGTGATCCTGAAGGAATGTGGTTGGCGGAAACAGCCGTAGATTATGCCACTTTAGAAGCCTTGGTAGCGGAAGGCATTAAATTTATCATTTTAGCTCCTTCTCAAGCCCAGCGTTGTCGTCCAATCCCCACAGGAGATGGTTATAGTAGTCAATGGCATGAGGTGGGGGGTAATCAGATTGATCCTACTCGTCCTTATCGCTGTTATTTAGATAGTGACGAGTCTGCAAAAACATCAACTGCCTATATTGATATCTTTTTCTACGATGGTCCAATTTCGCGGGATATGGGTTTTAGTGATGTTGTCTACAATTCCCATCATTTTGCAGGACGGATTGGGGCGGCTATTCGCGGGGATCATCGTCAGTCCCAATTGATTTCTGTAGCTACAGATGGGGAAACTTTTGGACATCATAAAAAGGGAACAGAGAAGACTTTAGCCTATGCCTTTATTGGTGAGTTTCCCCGTCATGGTTGGACTGTCACCAATTTTGCCCACTATCTAAGTTTAAATCCTCCCTCTTGGGAAGTAAAATTAAAGTCGGTGACGGCTTGGAGTTGCGCTCACGGTGTGGACAGATGGCAGGATGATTGTGGTTGTGGTGGTGAAGGGGGTGTGTGGCATCAAAAATGGCGACGACCCTTACGTAATGCGTTAAATTGGCTGCGAGATCAGTTAATTGATGTCTATGAGGAATATGGTAATCCCTTATTTCGTGATCCTTGGCAAGCGAGGGACGAATATATTTATGTCATGGGCGATCGCACTCCCGCTAATATTCACCGGTTTCTATCTCACCATCAAACTCGCAAACTCCAAGCGGCTGAACAGGTAGAAGCTTTACGCTTGTTGGAAATGCAGCGTCACTCTTTGCTAATGTTCACCAGTTGCGGCTGGTTTTTTGAGGAAATTTCTCGCCCAGAGGGAACACAGATTTTGCGTTATGCCTCTCGCGCTTTAGAATTAGCAGGAGATGTGGCAGGTGTACAATTAGAAAAAGGCTTTCTTAAACGTTTGGGTTTAGCTCCTAGTAATGTAGAAGAGTTTAAACATGGGGCGGAGATATATCGTCAGTTAGTGCTAACTGCCCAAATTGATTTTAAACAAGTTGCTTCCCATTACGCTATTACTTCCCTTTTTAATCATCACAAAAATACTCTCCCTCAACAACAAACAGATAAACATCACCATATTCCTCATCAGCGTGTTTATTGCTATAATGCCCATGAGCTAGATTATCATAAGCAAAGCTTGGGACCATTAACTATGGCAGTGGGGCATTTGCAGCTAGTGTCAGATATTACTTGGGAAAGTGAAAATTTAGTATTTGCGGTTTTGCATTTGGGTGGTTGGGATTTTCATTGCTGTATTCAGCAGTTTGCAGGACGACGTAACTATAGTCAAATCAAGGAAAAGCTGTTTACGTCCCTACAACAGGCTAGTATCGCTCATGTGATTTTGGTGATGACTCAATTATTTGGGGACGATACCTTTAGTTTACAGACTTTATTTGCGGAAGAACGTCACCGGATTATGCGGTTGTTGAGTCAGGATACACTGGCACGATTAGACCAGTTATATACTCAGGCATATCGTGATAATTACGGTGTGATTATGGCTTTTCATCGGGATGAGTTGGAAGTACCACGAGAATTACAGGTAGCGGCGGAAATTGCTTTGGGGTATCGTTGTCTGACAACGTTGAAATCTCTAGAACAAGATATTACTGAATTGCAATTAAGCTGGAATTTGATTGGAGAGTTGGAAGCGATCGCTACTGAAGCTGAACATCTGCGTTGTCAATTGAATATTCCCGATGGTAATCAAATTTTAGAGCAATTAATAGTCCGGTTATTGTGGCAATTATTATATACTGCCAATAGCAAGATAGATGCAGATATTCAGCGGTTAGAACGATTAATTGATGTTGGTTATAAATTACATCTTGGCATTAATTTAAACCATTCCCAAGAACTCTATTGGAGTTGTTTACACAGTCAAATATTGCCACGAATTACCAGTCTTGATAGTGAAGCAGAAACTATGCAATGTCGTCAATTACTGAAACTAGGACAAAAATTAGCTGTTGATGTCAGTCCTTATTTAGATAAATTGCCATAAACTTGTCCTGTGGGCATTGCCAACACTATAGAACGCAAAAGATAAATTCTCTGATCTTTTTAACCCACCTTTGCCAAAAAGAAACTCTATGCGGTTAAAACCGCACGAGTCGCTTATATCTCAGCGGCTTTAGCCACTGAGCTTTACGCTTACCGGATATTCCTGTAAACTTTGACTATTAGCCATGAAATATGGCTAACGCCACGCTACGCTATCATTTCTGGGTGGGTGTGGAAGCCAAACAAATAAGCCATCTGTAGCTTAAGTTGACACCATTCAGCTTTTGCTAAACCCCCATTGACTTAAAATTTACACTTGGCCAGTCTGGTTGACGATAATAATGGGTCATATTATCAAATTTTCGTAATTCCACCTGATCAATGAGAAAATCTGGCGTATCTAACGGCAATGATTGATTAAACTCACAAAACATGGTAGTCAGGTTTACCCTGTTTAATTCTGGGGGAATTTCGCCAAAGTAACCCAATGTCACATGGGCTGTAAAATGATAATGCTGCTCAATACCCAAACCCATTAATGTGCGATTTTGATAAATTATCCGCCGAAATTGAATAATTTCCTCATAGGAACGTTTATCTTTTGGTACTAAACACATACCCACAGCCCTGGGCATGACAATCAATCCTAACATTTGCCAAGATATAGGTGATCCCTTTGTCATCAATTTTTGATATTCTTGAAACCTCTCAGCTAATTGAGAATTCAAATCTTCAGCAAATTGAGGGTTTTTTGCACAAGCATGATGAAAAGCGCTGTCCCAAATTAAATCTGCCACCGTCACATGAAAACTAGCAGGAGGAACAGGTACAATCAAATCACTAGCAATGGGTAACTTTAATAATTGCTGTTGATAGGCTTGTATTTTGCTGTAAAAAGCAGCGTTATTTGCGTCTTCTTGTGCTGGTGGGGTAATCAGCGTATAGCCTGGAAAGGGTGTAGCCTCTCTGACTCCAGCATGAACTCGAAATTTAGAAGATTCCTGAATATGCTGAATCTGGGTTTTGTAAGCTTCTGGTAGCGTCATGCGTGCTACCCGATTTAAATAAGTTTGGTAGTTGTCGTCCAATCTTGATCACCTTGCGCTCTTTTGATAGATTGTAGGGAGATTTACTCAATTTGACCAAATTAATTTTTAATTTTAATTAAATTACCATGCCAATATATGTTTACTGGGGCGAAGATGATTTTGCGATGGAAAAAGCCGTAGTCACTTTGCGCGATCGCATTCTTGATCCCCTGTGGACTAGTTTTAACTATACCTCATTTCCTCCAGATCAACCCGATTCTATCGTCCAAGCTTTAAATCAAGCAATGACACCGCCATTCGGTGCTGGTGGGCGTTTCGTATGGCTCATCAACACCACTCTGGGGCAAAATTGTCCAGACCACATCCTCGCAGAATTACAACGCACTCTTAAGGTCATCCCTCCAGACTCTACCTTACTATTAACCAGTCGCAACAAACCAGATGAACGACTGAAAAGCACAAAACTCCTCAAACAATTTGCAACAATTTCCGAATTTTCCCTCATTCCCCCTTGGAAAACCGAACTTTTAGTCCAGTCAGTTCAACAAGTCGCTCAAACCATCGGTCTAAAAATCAGTCCCCTAGTAGCCGAACTATTAGCCGAATCCGTAGGCAATGATACCCGTCTTCTCTACAATGAACTCGAAAAATTACGCCTCTACAGCGGAGACAGGAACAAACCCTTAGACGTGAATACAGTATCTGAGTTAGTCAGAAATACTACTCAAAATACCTTACAATTAGCAACAGCCATCAGAACAGGAGATACCCCAAAAGCTTTAGGAATCTTAGGCGATCTCAGTAATGCCGCAGAACCAGGGTTACGGATAGTTGCCACACTCATTGGTCAATTTCGCACCTGGTTATTAGTCAAAATGATGATGGACAGTGGTGAACGCAACCCCCAAGCGATCGCTCAAGGTGCTGAAATCTCTAACCCCAAACGCATCTACTTCCTACAGCAAGAAGTCAAATCCCTCCCCCTACAGCAACTCATCTCTGCCTTACCACTGCTATTAGAATTAGAAGTCAGCCTTAAGCAAGGTGCATCCGAAACCTCAACACTGCAAACTAAAGTCATCGAACTTTGTCAAATATGCCGCCGCACTTAATACCCACATCGAAATATTCAATTTCAATCTTGACTGGAACTTCTAATTCAGAAAATAATTCAAACATATTATGTTATTCCCTATTTTCCCTCTGTGTCACCTGTTGTATGCTCAAAACTTATAGTCTTTATTTAACCAAACGGTTGCAGAGAACCCTCTATCAATCCTTGATCTTGGCAACTATTACCAGTACAAGCCTGATTTCCGGGACTTTTGGCCTCAATTCCAAAGTAACTGCTCAAACTTTAAACCTTAACAGTACAGAAGTAACTAATTACGCAAAAGCTGTATTAGGCATGGAGCCAGCCCGTCAGCAGGCCTTTAAAGAAATTAAAAACCTGATCGGTAGCAAAGACATTCCCCAAGTAATCTGTAATGATTCCAAAAGTTTCATTACACTACCAAACAAAGCCAAAGATATTGCCGTAAATTATTGCAACCATTCTCAAAAGATAGTTGAGGATAGTGGTCTCACCATCGAGCAATTTAACAAAATTACCGTAGAAATCCAAAAAAACAGTAATTTAAAACGACAGCTTTATAATACATTACTGCGCTTACAAAAGGATTCCCCCTCAAAAACTTCCCAATAACCTTAAATTACAAGAGGCAAGAGGCAAGGGGCAAGAGGCAAGAGTAAAGAAGTTTTCAGCGATTTTACGTTTCTTTACACAGTTTGGTTTTATTGTGTTCACCTACTTAGGGCTTGCTGATAGCGCAGCGTGGCGTTAGCCATACTTATGTCCCTCACAGATAACTTTTCCAGCAACCCCTACTTATTACTATATTTCTCTAACCTGCATCAAGCAGAAAATATCACTCTTGTTTTTTCGCCATATCCATAACATTATTGCCGATCCGATAAATCAAAAATACCCTAAATCCCTAATTGCATAGGGCTTTCAGCTATTTCCGACCCACCCCCTAAAAAATATTTCTCAAACCCCTTGACAGAAAAAGGAAGGATTGCTATATTAAATAAGTGCCGAGAGAAAAAACGACTTCCGGACAACTGAACCGAGAAAAAATAATACTTTGAAAGAATAGATTAAACCAATCCTCGTCGTCAAGATAATTGAAAGAGGATTCGAGATTTTAACTAATTTCGGAGCCAACAAACTCGAAAACACAAAATGGAGAGTTTGATCCTGGCTCAGGATGAACGCTGGCGGTATGCTTAACACATGCAAGTCGAACGGTCTTTTCGGAGATAGTGGCGGACGGGTGAGTAACGCGTAAGAATCTACCTTCAGGTTGGGGACAACCACTGGAAACGGTGGCTAATACCCAATGTGCCGAGAGGTGAAAGGCTTGCTGCCTGAAGAAGAGCTTGCGTCTGATTAGCTAGTTGGTGGGGTAAGAGCCTACCAAGGCGACGATCAGTAGCTGGTCTGAGAGGATGATCAGCCACACTGGGACTGAGACACGGCCCAGACTCCTACGGGAGGCAGCAGTGGGGAATTTTCCGCAATGGGCGAAAGCCTGACGGAGCAATACCGCGTGAGGGAGGAAGGCTCTTGGGTTGTAAACCTCTTTTCTCAGGGAAGAACAGAATGACGGTACCTGAGGAATAAGCATCGGCTAACTCCGTGCCAGCAGCCGCGGTAATACGGAGGATGCAAGCGTTATCCGGAATGATTGGGCGTAAAGGGTCCGCAGGTGGCATTGTAAGTCTGCTGTTAAAGAGTTTGGCTCAACCAAATAAAAGCAGTGGAAACTACAAAGCTAGAGTGTGGTCGGGGCAGAGGGAATTCCTGGTGTAGCGGTGAAATGCGTAGATATCAGGAAGAACACCGGTGGCGAAGGCGCTCTGCTAGGCCAAGACTGACACTGAGGGACGAAAGCTAGGGGAGCGAATGGGATTAGATACCCCAGTAGTCCTAGCCGTAAACGATGGATACTAGGCGTAGCTCGTATCGACCCGAGCTGTGCCGTAGCTAACGCGTTAAGTATCCCGCCTGGGGAGTACGCAGGCAACTGTGAAACTCAAAGGAATTGACGGGGGCCCGCACAAGCGGTGGAGTATGTGGTTTAATTCGATGCAACGCGAAGAACCTTACCAAGGCTTGACATGTCACGAATTCCGTTGAAAGATGGAAGTGCCTTCGGGAGCGTGAACACAGGTGGTGCATGGCTGTCGTCAGCTCGTGTCGTGAGATGTTGGGTTAAGTCCCGCAACGAGCGCAACCCTCGTTTTTAGTTGCCAGCATTAAGTTGGGCACTCTAGAGAGACTGCCGGTGACAAACCGGAGGAAGGTGGGGATGACGTCAAGTCAGCATGCCCCTTACGTCTTGGGCTACACACGTACTACAATGCTACGGACAAAGGGCAGCTACACAGCGATGTGATGCGAATCTCATAAACCGTAGCTCAGTTCAGATCGAAGGCTGCAACTCGCCTTCGTGAAGGAGGAATCGCTAGTAATTGCAGGTCAGCATACTGCAGTGAATTCGTTCCCGGGCCTTGTACACACCGCCCGTCACACCATGGAAGTTGGTCACGCCCGAAGTCGTTACCCCAACCGCAAGGAGGGGGATGCCTAAGGTAGGACTGATGACTGGGGTGAAGTCGTAACAAGGTAGCCGTACCGGAAGGTGTGGCTGGATCACCTCCTTTTAGGGAGACCTAATCCATTTAGAACTCGAAAGCAATGCAAATTGTGAATAGAAACTAAATTGGTCTAACCTAGGTCGGTCGAGATTGGTAGATATCTTTCAAAGTATTATTCGGCTTAGTTCAAAAATTGAATCAGAGTCAGCACCTAACAACTATGGTTAGACTGCTGGGTTAAATTCCAGCCAGAACCTTGAAAACTGCATAAGAGAAAGAGAAAAAGCAGGCAGACACAGACATTGAGATGGATGTGAAAGCAAACAAGCAGAAAATGTGGTCAAGCTAATAAGGGCTAATGGTGGATACCTAGGCACACAGAGGCGAAGAAGGACGTGGTTACCGACGAAATGTTCCGGGGAGTTGGAAGCAAACTAAGAGCCGGAAATGTCCGAATGGGGCAACCCTATGTACTACCTGTTGAATATATAGACAGGAAAGAGCCAACCCAGCGAACTGAAACATCTTAGTAGCTGGAGGAAGAGAAATCAAACTAGAGATTCCCTAAGTAGTGGTGAGCGAAAGGGGAAGAGCCTAAACCAAGGGATTTATCCTTTGGGGTCGTGGGACAGCGATATCGAATCTAGAGACTAGACGAAACAGCTAAATACTGTACCAGAGGGGGTGAAAGTCCCGTAGTTGAAAGTCAAAGGATAGTAGCTGAATCCCGAGTAGCATGGAGCACGAGGAATTCCATGTGAATCAGCGAGGACCACCTCGTAAGGCTAAATACTACTGTGTGACCGATAGTGAACAAGTACCGCGAGGGAAAGGTGAAAAGAACCCCGGAAGGGGAGTGAAATAGAACATGAAACCATAAGCTTACAAGCAGTGGGAGTCCGATTTAACGGATGACCGCGTGCCTGTTGAAGAATGAGCCGGCGACTTATAGGCACTGGTAGGTTAAAGCGAGAATGCTGGAGCCAAAGGGAAACCGAGTCTGAAGAGGGCGAAGATCAGTGTTTATAGACCCGAACCCTGGTGATCT